>NZ_AP026565.1 GCF_025997855.1 Deinococcus aetherius | reverse complement strand
TACATTCTGAACCGCTTCATCGGGGTGCTCGTCAAGCATGAACTGGGGGACCCGCAGTAGGCGCCATCCTTCGGCAGCGGCCAGGGCGTCCTTGCGGTCGTCGCGCACCTGCGCCCGGGGAGAAGCGTGGTACGCCTCGCCGTCCACCTCCACCAGCAGCCGCACCTGCGGGAAGGCCAAGTCCATGACGTAGGGGCCGAGCGGGTACTGCGGCACGAAGGCCAGGCCCGCGTCGCGCAGCCGCTCCCCGAAAACCTGCTCCAGGTGGCTGGCCCGCAGGTGTGCGAGCTGGACCTTGTGGGCCTCAATGCACGTCGGCGAGCAGAACCCAGCGTAAGGGGTGCCTCGGCGGTGTCGTGGCAGTTTGAAGGTCGCGCCGCACCGGGAGCAGGTGTGGGTGAGGTTGGGCGACATGCCTGATGGTAGGGGCTGTTGGGTCCTGTTGCTGGAGAGCTACCCAACGGGGGCAGGGCTCCGGGATCGTGGTCAACCCCGTGAGCGCCCGACCACCAGTGCCGCCAGCACCCGCCGCCAGCCCGACGGCCGCTGCGGCGCCGGGGTCGAGGCGTGCAGGGCCACCCGCAGCCGCTCGGGGTTGAGTGCCGCTTGAACTTCTTCCCGAATGGCGTGCCGCAAGTCGTCTTCCCCTTCTGGTGCTGGGGGGTCCACTTCAGGCAGCTCTCGGGTTTGCGCCTGAACCAGTTCTCGCAGGGAGGCCAACTCGCGCCCTTGTGCCTCTAGCAACGTCTTCAGTTGGGCGATTTGGGCGGACAGGGTGGCCGCCTCCTGTCCGCTCTCCGATGCGGCGACCACCGGCAGCTCGGCGCCGTCGCGGACCAGCACGAGGGCGTGCTCCAGACTGCTGACCTTTCCCGACTTGAGGGCAAGGTGTGCCACCTGGACTCGACGGACGGCCTCAGCAGTCCAAAGGCGCGGGCTGCGGTCCTCCTCAGGTCGCACGCGTGGCAGCTCCCCGAAGACCGACTCATAGGTCTCGGCCATGCGCCGAACCGTGCGCGGCTGAACGCCGAGCACTTGGGCGACTTCTCCAGGGGTAAGTGTGTCAGCCATCACCAAAGCCTACCCTGTCCGGTCAGTATCCGCCGGTCGTCCGGTCGCCCGCCGGTCAGGTTGACCGCAGAGTGTCCGGTTGATCTCCACGCCAAGCGGTGGGAGGTCAAGGCCCGGGATCGCCTCACCGCTTGCGGCGCCGAACGCCGGGCGCTAAGCTGCCTTTGTCTAGTCGAGACTAGACACCATCGGAGGTTTTCAGGCATGACGGCGGAGAAGAACGAACCACCTTACAGAACGCGCCTTTGCGTCCACCGCAACGACGCGTCCGACGCGGACCCCGCGTTGATTACCGATTTGCAGGCTTTGAACCAGCGGGGCCAGAGCGACGCGACTACCAAGGCCATCGAATTGATGGACCAGCTTCGCCAGCTCGGCCCGGATGCGCCCAGGAAGCACCTCGTGGGCCGCATCTTTGAACTCAAAGCCCGGGTGCCCAGCGGCGGCGTCCGCGTCTACTTCGCGCGCCTCAACGCGACCGAGTTTCTGATGGGCCGCGCCGAGTGCAAGAAGGAAGACGAGGCCGACCCCCGGTTGCTCAACTGGTTTGCTGAAGTTCTGGCGGACCTCGATCAAGGTCACACGAACCTGCTGCGGTAACGCACTCTCGCTGGGGGCGCTCCCCGTCCCCAGCATTCTCTCCAACGTCAACGCCAACACTGAAAAACACCCATCCCCCGATAGTCAACCCTTCCGTTTCTCGTGGTTAAAAGAATTGAAGTGAAAGAAGGTGAGTTTGTAATGCGGTTTGATCCCGAACAGTTCCCCGCGCTTGCTAAGGAAGCGAAGCGTCAGCCTGACGAAACCTTTGACATTCCGGCTTTGACTTCTGAACAATCTTCCCTGGGTGATGACATTGAACGCGCTCTGATCGTGGCGACGATTGGTGAAGCCCTGAAGACGGTGAGACAGCAGGCCGGAGTGAGCGGCGCGGCGGCTGGAGAGGCGATTGGAATCAACCGCCAGCGCGTGAGCCAGCTTGAGCGGCTCAGCACCGCGAACGTCGAGCTGGCGACGCTCGTGAAGTACCTGCACGGCCTCGGGTACGATCTGAGCCTCACTCTCAAGCCCCGTGGTGGTGGCCGCGAGATCGTCACCACCATCTGAGCCACACGCGTAGAAAGGCACCCGCTTGAGTGGAAGCGGGTGCCTTTTCCAGTTCTGGTGGGACGGGGAGAGACGAGTGCTCAACGCTCAACCGGGGGACGCAAACCGAGTGCAAACCGAGACCAAATCGCGCGCCCTGGCCTGAGCCCAGGGATGTGCTCCGACCTACTCCTGGGGGACCGGCTGAGGTGGGGCGCCAGCCGGGCTCTTGGGTGCCGCGATATGGACTGGTTTGCAGCGTGCCGCCACGAGCCGCCCACTCTGGGGGCGGTACTCGCCCGTGACTACCACCGTCCGCCCCACCTTGGGCAGCCTCTCCAGCAGATCAAGCGCGGCCCAGATGTGGACCTCAAACGGCTCCGTCAGCGCCCCCCGCTTGTTGGGTTCGACCTCGGCGATCAGGAAGCCCTCGTCGCGGTTCACAGCCTTCAGGCGGGCGCCCACGCTGAACTGCGGCTTGCTGGCGGCCTCGGGTCCCTGGGTGGGCGTGACCTTCGCCAGTTCGAGTTCCTGCACGTAGCCCTCGGGCGTGCGGAACCACAGCAACACCGTGGAGGGGCGTCCCAGCTCTGGGGGTTGCTCCTGAAGCGTTCGACGGACCTGCTCGGTCACCCCCACGGTGATGGCCGTTCCGCCCAGGTGCAATTCCACTCCAGAAGGCACCACCCGGAGCGGCGAGTCCCAGCGCAGCGAGGCGTGGAAGTGGATGGGGTACTTCCGGCGCTTCTTCTGGTGCGGGGCGGGGGTCGCGGCGGCCACCTCGGCAGCGGGCGGGGGCAGGTCGGTCATGCCGTCAGTATCTGCGCTGATGAAGGCCTTGGGCGCTCCCCCCGCCCCCAAGTGCCCGTTCCTGCGTCCTGGCGCCGCTGCCCAGGGGCGCCGCTCCGGTCTCGGCCTCGCTCACTGTAAACAGCCGGGTGCTGCGACAGGCGCAAAGCTCAGCTCGAACAACGCCAGGATGTGTCCCACCTAGCCTGCGATCTTGTGTGCGTACAGGCGCTGATCCGCCCGGTGTAGCAGGGCACTCACCTCCTCTGCCTCCGCCGGGAAGCAGGCGCTCCCCACCGCGACCCGCAACGACCCTCCATCCAGACACTGCACCGCCGCCAGCACGCGCTCCCTTTGCCGCTGTGCTTCCGCCGCATCTGCCCCGGGCAGCAGGACGGCGAACTCGTCCCCACCCAGGCGGAAGGCACTGCCCACCCCCTGCGTGACGTGTCCCAGGCTGTGACCGACCTCCCGCAGCAGGGTGTCCCCGGCCAGATGGCCCCGCTGATCGTTGACCTGCTTGAACCCGTTGAGGTCCAACAGCAGCACGGCCAGCCGTTCTCCCTGGGCGGTGTGCTCGCTGAGGCGAGTGTCAAAGGCACGGCGGTTGCCCAGACCCGTCAGGCTGTCGAGGTAAGCCAACTGCTCCAGATGAACCTGCGCCGCCCGTGCGGCCGAGTAATCCTCCTGGGCGCCCACGAAGTAGCGCAGGACCCCACCCACGTAAATGGGGCGAATCCGCAACCGATACCAGAGGGGGCTCCCATCCTTGCGGTAGTTGAGGATGACCCGTTCGACGGGCTCCCCTCGGTTCAAGGCCTCACGGAGCGCGAGCACGTCGGCTGGATCGGTGTCGGGCCCTTGCAAGAAGCTGCAATGCCGACCCTGGACTTCTTCCAGGGTGTAGCCCGTCTCACGGGTAAAGGTCTCATTGGCGTACAGGATGTGTCGCCGCAGGTCAGTAATCAGGAGCCCGATGTCCGCGACTTCTAGAACTTGCCAGACGAGTTCGAGGGGAAAAGCTGTTCCTATCAATGCGGTCAGCTCCTAACGAGAACATGACAGTACCCCCTCGTCCTGGCTTTGGCATTGCTGCTTTTCACACTCGCGGGCGTGACGCGAGCT
Source organism: Deinococcus aetherius (assembly GCF_025997855.1). Lineage (NCBI taxonomy): Bacteria > Thermotogati > Deinococcota > Deinococci > Deinococcales > Deinococcaceae > Deinococcus > Deinococcus aetherius. The sequence goes on along the minus strand of NZ_AP026565.1, from coordinate 19,259 downwards.
GACCCTGTCCGGCCGCTGTCCGCTGGTCCTTCGGTCGTCCGCCGGTTGGTTGACCGCAGGGTGTCTGCTGGGTCCACTCCTGAGGGCGAAAACGAGGGGGGGCGAGTGCGCTCCGCCTCGTTCTCCTGCTCGCGGCTCCACTTGTGAGGGGGCTGAAAGAGGGGGCAGCCTAACCTGAGCTGTGACCCCACAGGTGTCTGACGTTCTGCTCTTCCGCTTGACCCGGCGGGCGACCTGGGTCGGGTGGGCTGGAACGGCCTTGCTACTGACGACCGCGGGTCTTTTCGTCACCAGTCGAAGTGCTGGAACAGCCGCAGCGGCCTACCGTCGAGCGTTCGACTCCGAACTCACGGCCTGTCAGCACCGCCTGGTCAAGGGCTACACCACTTCGGGCATCCGCGTCAGCGCGGACGACGCCTCGACCATCCAGGCCGCCTGTCAGCGAGCCGTTCAAGAGCGTTTGAACCGCCCAGACAAGGCCCGTTAAGTCACCCGCCGTTGCTCAAAGGGGTGGCCCTTAGGCGGCGGGGACAGCAGGAGTCAACGCCTTGAAAGGCGACCTCCGGAATCAACATGGGAGGGGGTGGCGTCTTAGCCCGTCCTGTCCCCCTCCACGAACACGTAGCAGTCTGCTCGGGCGAGAGCACGCCCTTGCAAGGACACCGGCTGTCCTGCCTCATCCACGCCGCAGAGCGCGGCTCGATTCCCCTCCAGGTACAGCCCACGCGGCCCCTCGCCGTCATGAGGTCCCACGAGGTACACCGTCCGTCCCTCAGGGGTGATGGCGTAGGCCGACAGCCGGTGTCCCAGTCCACGTCCTCGCAGGGACTGCCAAGTGCGACGCAGCGATAGCGACGACATGGGCCCCACCGTCCACCCACGCGACAACAGCACCAAAAGGTCTTGAGCCTCCTGATGAAGCCGGGCGAGGTCACTCCCCGAAGGATTGAGCCCATCGTGCCCAGACTGGTCGCTCTCATCCGCCACGCTTCCTGCCCCCTGGTCTTGCCGCCGCTGGAGTTGCTCTGTCAAAGCGATCACGAGATCGAGCACATGAGCTTGCCGGTTCAGCGGTAAGGCGAAGGTTTGCCGGCGCAGCTCGGCGAGGCAGTCCTGAGCTTCGGTGTCGTTCAGGTCGTCTGCCAGCGTCCATGCCCGCGTGAATACATCGGAGATGAGCCAGGGCGTAGGCATACGGGCAGAGTACGGAAGCTATTTTCCGGCTGGTTCAGCAGCGATTCAAGGCGCAGCTTGTATTTCCGACTACTGTTGGAAGGGTTCGCTGACGGGTCATTCAGAGGAAGTGGTCAGGGCATCAGCGAGGAAGGAGGGTAACCCAGCTCCCCCTCGCTGGAAGCCCTTAGCGGCGCGGGTCGATGGCCTGACGGTAACGGAGCTGCCGAGTCAGGGCGGCCACCTCTTCGAGGACGCGGGCCTGCCCCTGAGCAGAGATGGTGAGCACCTGGCGCTGGAGTTCGTGGAGTCGGGCTTGGGCGGCAGGGTCGTTAAGTTCTTCCGCCAACCTCAAGGCCTGGGTGAAGACCTCGGCAAAGAGCACAGGCGGTGCCATCCCGGGCAAGGTAGAAGGCCCGTAACTGACCAATCGGCAACCGTCCAACATTGAAATGATCAGGGAGCCAGGGGCGTTCGGCGAAAGGAGACAGGTCGGCCTGTCCGTTTTGCCGCCCCCGGTGGTCGCCGCCAGAACAGCACCGGTCCCACCCCCGTCGTCGGGCGCTGTGGCGGGTTTGGGGGCGTGAAGCAACCGGGATACCCCCAGTTGAGGGAAGAAGTGCGACAGTTGCAAGAGCACTCTCCTGGTCATGCTGTGGGAAATGACGCCCCCACGCCTTCCCCTTTGCGTGAGGGGGTTGGCATGACCTGGCCCCTGCGCCTCCTGCTGATCGACGACAACCCCGCTGACCTGCTGCTGGCCGAAGAAGCGTTCGGCGTGCTGGGCGAGCAGGTCCAGGTCACCACTTGCGAGAGTGGGAGAGCGGCTCTGGCAGCCCTGCGACGGCCCGGCGCCCTCCTCCCCGACGTGGTGCTGGGTGCTGCTCGACGTGAACATGCCCGCCATGACCGGCTTCGAGGTCCTCCAGGCCGTGAAGCTCGACCCGCAGCTGGGCGTGATTCCCGTGGTGATGCTGACCACTTCAGACAGTCGAGACGACATCACCCGGGCCTACACCCTGCACGCCAGCTCCTACCTGCTCAAATCGGTGGACTTCGCAGGCTTCATCGCCCAGGTGGAGAGCTTCGTCGCGTTCTGGAGCAGGAGCCGCCTCGTCCAGTGGCCCGACCCCTCGGGCCAGCCGGAGCGGGGCAGCGCCGCTGAGACGGAGGACGGGACCCGTCCGGTCCCGTCGATCAGGTGAGCGGCCGGGGACCCAGGGGAGCACCGGCTGACCGGGTAAGCTGATCTATGGAGACGCGGGCCTACCGCATCAAGCTCAAGCCGGGCAGCCTTGAGCGGGTCCGGGCGTGGGCCGCGGAACTGACCCGGCGCCGGGAGGAAGGGCTGGCGACCCTGCGGGCCGAGACCGTCCTGCTGGGCTGCTTCTTCCTGGAACAGACGCAGGACGGCGACTACCTGATCGCCGTGGCGACCGCCGAGCGCTTCGAGGCGTCCCGGACGGCCGTCGAAGAAGCCTTGGAGGGCCTGGACGCCTACCAGCAGCAGTTCAAAAAGGACACCTGGGCGTCGAGTCAGCGCCTGGAACTGTTGGTGGAGTTGAACCGAGTTCACGAGGGGGACCAAGAGTTGGGCCCGGCCCGTTGAGGAGCCGAGGGACGGGGTCGAGGGCGTTGAGTTGGCTCTCCCATCGGCAGGTCCCAGGACCCTCTTGCTGGAGCCAGGGGCGTCAGAGCTGTGCCAAGCGATTGAGAACGGCGCCAGTAAGGTGAGCGCATGAACGACCAGCGCGAATGGGAGACGCTGCTGCATCCGGGCCGGACGCTGGGGCCGCTCGCTCCCAGCCTGGTCCCCAGCACCTGGGCCCTCCTGCTCAGGGAGCAGGTCGAGCGGGCGCGCCTCCAGGCCTACGCGATCCTCGCCGACGGGGGGACGGTCTACCTGCTTGGTCTTCATCCTGGTGATCTCCCGCAGGGGTTGACCTTCCAGGGGGGCAAGGTGGGCCTGGAGGGCGTGGACGAGCGCGGCCAGCGGGTGCAGCTCGCAGGGTTGCCTCCCCAACTCGTTGACCTGTATCTGTACGTCTGCGCTCCGCGATGAGGCCGTCCGGTGAGCCGCTCTTCCATGCCGGGGCAGAGGCTGGGAGAGGTTTCCCTGGCAGTTCCATCTCTGCCGCACTCTGCCCCAGCCTCCTCGCCTGGGAAAGGCAGCCAGCTCAGCGGGCGTCCACGCGGACTTGGGAGCGTTCGAGAGGAGACAGACTTCGTGGGGAACGTGTGGACTTGCCGAACGCGGAAGGTGGGCACCGCCTTCCCGAGCTTCCTGGGGAAGTACACGGGGATCGAGCTGCTGAACTGGCAGGTCTCGGGCACCGTCCTCTTGCAGGGCCGCGCCGACCTGGTGGCCGCCTGGGCCGCGGCGAACGACTACACCCAGCCGCAGCACCCCCTGCCGGGCATCTACCTCGTGGATGCTCAGACCCTCTTCTACGTGAACGCCCGGGGCGATCTGGTGACCTCGGCGGCGGACGTGGTGCGCTCGCTGTCTCCCTTGACGAAGACGGCAGGCCAGCTCACCGAGGCAGCGGCGTGCGAGGTGCTGGTCGGACAGAAGCGGGTGTTCGTCTTGAGCGATCTCAATTCATTCCAGATCAAGAAGCTGCTGCTCGACCTCTTCGGCATCCGCACCCGGCCCACCGACACCCTGCGCTTCCCCTGAGCCTAAAAGGGTCCATCCTCGCCCCCGACGGCCCGCCTGGGAGGACACCAGGCGACCCGCCGAGGTCTGCGGTGGACGTGGGGAGGCAGGGGCCCGACCCAGCGTGCCGACCAAGGAATTCAGACCAGCGGTTCATCCTTTTTTGCGGACGGCACCCACGACCGCTTTCGTCCTTCCAGTGAGCCCCACAGGTGGAGCCGTGCGGTGGCGCTGGCCGCGCGCGCGAGGGGTTGAGGTGGGCCGTCGAGTTGGCTTGCGTCACCGACGTGGCAGGATAAGGGCCTAGGGCCTAAGACGCCTTTCCACTCGTACTGGTGCATGTTTCGTTAGGCCCGGTGGCGGGTGTCACCGGCCCGGTCTATTCCGCGCGGAGTTGTGCTCGGCGTCCACCACGGTGTGCGTCGTGTTCAGGCCGTGTCACCTGCTCCGGTCCACACCACACCTCCACCGTCAGCATCACCACCGTAGGTGCGTCCGAATCCAGCACCACACCTTCACCATCACCTGCACCGAACCTGTGCTCGACTCCATCACCGCTTCGGCGTCATCACCAGTGTCCGCTCAGCGACCGCGTGGAGTGATCCTCAGTCCCGGTGTCGTTTTGGGGTGGGTGTGGTCACGGAGGGCAGGATAAGGCCGTGGTCACTTGGACACCTCGAACCTCACCAGCACGCTCTTGTGCGTGACCACCCGACGAGCGGCGTGGTCACGTTCAACCTGGGGTGGTGCGCGTGGTGCGGCGTGCCTTCCTCGGTGGAGCCCGCGCGCATGACTGGGGCCATACGAGCGACATGACGACCGCCTTGACGGGGAACCTGACCGCGCACCATCCACCGCATCACCGACACGACCACCGAGGTGGATGTGCAGATGTCCACCGAAGCTGCTGCCGAACACGACGTGCAGAGTGTGGTGCCCGAGCTGACGGCCTACCGTCGCCCCCATACGAGCGTGAAGCACGGTCAAGGTGGCGCGTGGAGGGGAAGCCTGCTTAGGGCAGGATAAGGAGGTAGGACCACGGGTGTTTTTCCTGCCCCCGGAGAGGGTCGGCGCGTCCTACCGCCCCATCCCGGTAGTACCCTTCGCCTCGGGCCTTGGCACGCGGCGTGTGCAGGGTGAGCGGCCAGCGACCGTCAACGTCACGAGCATGGACGGAAGCTGCGCTTAGGGCAGGATAAGACACGTCCACGATCAACGTTATTTGCCGTCATGGTGGGCAGAAAATCGTGTACGAATGCAAAAATCGTGTACGTTTTGTCGCCGCAGGTTCCGCACGAGGTTCGGCGGTGATGACGGGCACTAAGGTTCGGTTCGGTAGAGGCAGGGTGAACCCGGCAGGCGCGAGGGTGGACAGGTTCGCGTGGCTGTTGATGGTGGGGTTCACGGTGCGGTTGACCCTTCACTTGGTGAACACATCCACGAAGCACCGTGCGTGAGGTTTACGGTGGCAGTGACGGTGAGGGTGGCGGTGCAGTTCACGGTGCAGATTCGTGGCGAGGTGACGTGGCTGGTGAAGGGTTGGTCAGCGCAGCAGATGGTGCCGTAGCGTGGACGAGGAGGACCAGGCATGGACGAGGAACACCCGCAGCCCCAACACCCGTGGTTCGCCGCCCTCGGTCCAGGGAGACCTGACGACCAGGGGGTGATGTACGACCCCGACACGCCCGAGGGACAGGCCGCGGTGCGGGTGCACCGGCGGGCGTACTGGGAGCGGTGCCGACAGGCCGATGAAGCGTGGGCGCAGAAGTACCCGGGCGTCGAGTTCCGGCGCCTGACGGATCGCCTATTCCCGACCCCACCCGACGACGAGGACGGCCGCTGAGCGGGAGACCTGGTAGGCCAGCGCGCGGCCCGCACGCAGTCCACAGTTCCGGGATGGACAGGTCGTGTCCGCCCTTTGGCGCATCCATGAGGGTCAGCACCTCGGCGAACATGGCGAGGTGAACGAGACCACGACCGCGGGCGCGTGGGGCGAAGTCGTCTCCAGTGCCGAGGTGTTCCCGGACCTGGAGGAACGACCGCGCCTGCTGCTGGGGGTGTTGCCCGGGTGGCTGTCGCGCGAGGTGCGGCCCGGCCAGGACCGCCGGTGGTTGCACCTGCGCCACCAGGCGGGCGGGGTGAACTGCACGCAGGTGGAACTGGTGGCGACCGAACTCACACCGCGGCCCGAACGCGAGGCGGGGTTGCTGCGGCTGTTCCTGCGCTTCTATGACAGCAACCTGGCCGGGTGGGGCACGACGGTGGACGATCTGATGACGTACCGCGTGGCGCTGCGCGAGCTGCTGGGGGTGGACGCCAACCTGAGCTATGGGGACCTGCGCGAGGCGGTGTACCCGGTGGACGTGACGGCCGCGCACCTGCACCACCTGACGGGCGACGAGTTGCCGGAAGACCTCGACGAGCTGCTGATGTTTACTCACTCTGCTACGCGGCCAATGGAGATGCTGAACCGCTGGCGGCTGTGGATCATCACTCAGAACTCGGACTGAGGGCACGGTCCGCAAAAACAAGTCACCTCCTCGGGCCGTCCTTGGTGAAGACCGAGAGCCTTGGGAAGAGGGGCGCTGCTGGAGGTCAGGACAGCACGTCCTCGGAGGCGATCACCCCGAGGGCCAACGCCTCGGCAAAGGGTGGTAGGAAGGGGCGTTCGAGGTGACGTGGTGTGTAAGGCAGGATAAGGGTCTGATACAAGTACGAGAAATTAGCGTCTGAGACGACTTTGAATTGGAATCAGGCTTATCGAAATAGATTCTGCTATTTTTTGTTCGACAAAGGCGTTCAATTCCCCTGTTTGTTGCGTTCAGAAAGGTGCTCCAGATGCCCAGGCCGAGCAGCAAGACCGTGAAGTTGCAGGTGCGTGTTCCGGCGAATGTCGCCGCCTTTTTGACGGCCAAGGCCCACGCCAGCGGAATGCCTGTGACTGAGCTGGGTGGAGCCCTGCTCGCTCACGCCGCCGAAGCCGAGGCCAGAGACGAGGGCGCGGCCCTCATGCTGCCCACCGTCAGGCAGGTGGTCAGGCAGGAGTTGAACCTCTTTTTGGAACGTCTGCTCGACTTTCAAATTCGCACCTACATGGAGGCGGGAACCGCCCGCCGAATGGTGCAGGCGACCGCCTACTACGCCGAGCAGATTGCCACGGCCAAGGGCCCGGCACGCCTGGAATTGCTCAAGGGGTACGAGGAGAAGCAGTGGTCCGCCACCTGGGCGGCAGGGCGCCGACATTTCGAGGAACTGGCGAAGTTGCAGGCGTTGATGGAGCCCGTGCACAAGCGCGTCCCGAGGGACGAGGCGCCCGAAGATTTTCCCGACGAGACGGCTGAGGAAGAGTTGGCCTGAAAGGGGTCCAGAGTGCCTGCTACTTTTGCTCTCCCCGGTTTCGTCGTTCGACGCTTGCGTCCTGAGGACATCACACTGATTGCGGACCTTGCGCGGCGGGCGTCGGACTACACCGAGATGATCACCGGCGAGCCTGCGCGCCCCGATGAGGAAGCCGCTGAACTCTTCGACGTCTTGCCGCCTGGGAAGAAGCCGGAGGACTTGTGGCTGATCGGCGTCTTGCAAGGCGCACAGCTCGTCGCATTACTGGAGATCGTTCACAACTCTCCCGCAGCGGACGAAGAGTACCTGGGCTTGCTGCTGATGGACCCAACGCTCCGTGGAAGCGGTCTGGGGCGCCGGGTGTATCAGGGGTATGCAGGTCGTGCATGGGCGAGAGGGGTCCGGCGCATCGTGCTGTCGGTCGTGCAGGAGAATCAGCGGGCGCTGCGGTTCTGGCAGTCGGTCGGATTCGAGCCGACGGACCGATCCTTGCCCGAGGCCCAGTACGGCGCCAAGACGCACCGTGTCCACGAGTTGCAACACGTCTTGCCTGCCGCACCGCACCGCCGTCAGGAAAGTGGGGTGGAGCGGTACTTGGACGGCGAGGGCAGGGTGACGGTGTACCCATCGCAACACCAAATGAAGCGCAGGGTGCTGACGTATCTGGGGTCGAAGTTCGAGCTTGGGCGCGAGTACACCGAGCGCGAGGTCAACGAGGTGTTACGCGCCGCGCACACCTTTGACGATCCCGCCCTGTTGCGCCGCGACATGTTCGAGCTGGGCGTGTTGGGGCGAGCCACCAACGGCTCTCGCTACTGGCGCAAGCCTGAAGGTGAGTGATCCCGCGGGTTCCTTTCAGCCCAGCTCAACCCGCAACGAGAGGGCATCAACAAGGAGGGGAGCCCCCTGCACGCTCCCCCTCCCTGTTGATGGAGTGCTGTTGGAGGGCTCGTCGTCCAGCCCGTGAAGTCGCTATGAAGCGGCCTGGCGTTGCCTGGGCTTGAGCTTGACTTCCACGTCCATGTCCAGGGCGTCGGCGATGCGCCGCAGCGTCTCCATGCCGTGTTGATGGTAGTCCGGGCTAAGCCAGCGCGAGACGACCGGGGGGGTCACCCCAAGCTGCTGGGCCACCTGCGCGCCGCTCACCTTCCGCAGTCGCAGCGCCCGCCGCAGTTCCAGGCTCACCGGATCGGGCGGCGGCACCGTCTCGGCGTAGGCAAGTTCCACCGCGCCGCCCTCGGGCTGTTTCGCCAACGCCTCCTGCACCAGGGCGTCGAGCTGACGCATGACCCCCAGGGCGAAGCCCAGTTCCTCCCCGTCGTCACTGAAGGTCGTCGGCACATCCGTGACGGTGACACTCACGCCGCGCTGCTGGGTCTGGTAGGTGGTGGGCCGGACAGGCATGTCTTCTCCTTTCAGTTCGCCATGACGGTCACGACGATGTAGGTTTCGTCGCGCCAGCCGACCTTGGCGCGCAGCCGGACGTGGCCGAGAAAGCGGTCGAAGTTCAGGCCCGGGGCGCGGGGGCCGCCGGGGAGGTCCTTGCTCACCTCATCGGGGAAGTTGATGGCGTCCAGCACGTCGTCGAGGGTCAGGGCGTCGAGACTCAATTCCTCGCGGGCGTGACGGCTGAAGATCAGGCGTTCCTCGTCCAGCGCTTTCCAGATGGCGTCGAGTTCCCACTCCAGCACTTGCGTGGTGCTGAAATCGAACCCTGGGATCACACCTGAAGATTAGCATAAAAGCTAACTTCTGTACGGCCTTGCCCACTCCTCCTCGGGGGGATGGTGCGGGCTCATGAACAGGACCAGGGCGCGGCACCCCAGGCTCACGCTAAGCTCAGTTCACCCCCATGAGTCAACCGACCGATCTCATCCCCACCCCGGGCGGTTCCTCGGCCCTGCCACACGAGATGGGCCGTCTGGTGCAGGCGTTCGACTGGTCGTCCACCTCCCTCGGCCCCCGGTCCACCTGGCCCCAGAGCCTACGGACCCTCACCGAGATGCTGCTTGTCCACCCGTTCGCCATGATTGTGTTGTGGGGGCCCGACCTGGTGCAGATTTACAACGACCCCTACCGCATCGTCATGGGGGCCAAGCACCCCGCTGGGCTGGGGCAACCTACCCGCGAGTGCTGGCCGGAGGTGTGGCACTTCAACGCCCCCATCTACGACGGCGTGATGCACCGGGGCGAGACCTTCGAGTTCACCGACCAGCGGCTGGTGATCCAGCGGCACGGCCAGGACGAGGAGGCCTTTTTCACCCTCACCTTCAGCCCCGTCCGTGACGAGACGGGCGGGGTGGGCGGGGTGCTGGTCACGGTCATCGAGACGACCGAGCGGGTGCGCGCCCAGGCCGAGTTGCAGGAGCGTACCCGACGGGCCGAGGAGGAGGCCCGCGCGCAGGAGGCCTTTGTGGCCTTTACCGAGGCGGTCGGAACCCAGACCGCCGTGCGGGCCCTGACCGGCGAAGCGACCCGGGTGCTGTGGGCCCATTTCGGCGACGACAGCACCTTCGTGTACTACGAGCGCGAGGGGGACCGCTGGAGGGCCCGCGTGTGGACCGAGGACCTGGAGGACCAACCCGAACTGCTGGCGCTGCTGCGGGAGGGGCTGCCGCTGGACACGCCCCTGTACGCCGAGGCGCTGAACACCCAGCAGCCGGTGTTCACCGAGCAGTGGGACGTGGAACGCGAGCGGGTGCCGCACTCGGAGGGATACGGGGCCGCTGCCAACGTCCCACTGGTGGTGGACGGTGAGGTGCGGGGCTTCGTGGCCCTGGGCCTGCGCCACACCTACCGCTGGAGTGAGCTGGACCGGGCCGTCGTGCGGGCGGTGGGCCGGGGGCTGAATCTGGCGTTGGAGCGCGCGGAGGCCACCACCCGTTTGGAGACCCAGAACGCGGAACTCGACGCGCGGACCAAAGCGCTGGAGGGCGTCGCGCGGCTGTCCCAGGACCTTGCGCTCCAGACCGACCGGTACGAGCTGATCCGGCGCGCGCTGGACCTGGTGCTGTCCCTGCTCCCTCCGGGCGTAGGGTTCTTCTATGAGCGCCACGCCGGGCGCTGGCACGCGGCGGTGCAGGTCGGTGTCCCGGGCACCCCCGAGTTGCAGGCGGCCGTGGACGCCGGCTTTCCCGTGGGCGGGACACCGACCCTCGACCGGCCCGAGCAGACGCAGGCCCCCTTCTTTCAGGACCGCTACGATCAGGCGCTGGATGTGGCGCCAGAACTGGTGCAGCATCTCCAGACCGTGGCCGCCCTGCCCGTTCTGGTGGACGGGGAGGTGCCGGGCCTCTTCAACGTGGCGCTCTTTGAGGCCCGAGCCTGGAGTGCGGCGGACCGGGCGCTGCTGGTCACCGTGGCGCGCAGCCTGGGGCTCACCCTGGAGGGCGCCCAGGGGGTGGCGCGACTCGCGCAGGAGCGCCGCAAGTTGGAAGTCGCCAACGAGGAACTGGAGGCCTTCACCTACAGCGTCTCGCACGATCTGCGCACCCCTGTGCGGCACGTGATGAGTTTCAACCACCTGCTCCGCAAGCAACTGGGTGTGGGGCTGGATGACAAGGCGGCGCGCTACCTCACTGTGGTGGAGGAGGCGGCCGGGCGCATGAACACCCTGATCGACGCGATGCTCGACCTGTCGCGGACCTCCCGGCTCCCACTGCGCCTGGGCCCGGTGGACCTGGGCGAGCTGGTGGAGGTCGTCCGGGTGGAATTGGAGGCCGATGTGCTGGAGCGACTGATGGAGTGGGAGATCGGGCCGCTGCCGCTGGTGATGGCTGACTCCGACACGTTGCGCCAGGTGGTCACGAACTTGCTGGAAAACGCGTTGAAGTACACTCGCCCCCGCGAGGTGGCGCGCGTCGAGGTCTGGGCCGAGGAGCGCCCCAGCGAGTGGGTCGTCCACGTGCGGGACAACGGCGTGGGTTTTGATCCCCAGTACACGAACAAGCTCTTCGGGGTGTTTCAGCGGCTGCATCTCACCAAGGACTTTGAGGGCACCGGCGTGGGGCTGGCGAACGTGCGGCGAATCATCACCCGGCACGGAGGCCGGGTCTGGGCCTCAGCACGGCTTGGGGAGGGCGCTACCTTCGGCTTCACTCTGCCCAAGTTTTAATCCTCACCGAACCGCGGCGTTTCTCTGCCAACCCTAGTTGGTCCAAGTGGAGTTATAACAACCCTGTGACCCCCCCCACCACCGCCCTCGACCTCTACCGGGGCGACCTCGTGGCCCGCGTTTCCCCCTTCGCCAGCCTGCACCCCGGCGAACTCAAGCGGCGCGCGGCGGAGGCGGCCCGCGACAAGGCGGCGACGGTGCTCTGGAACCTGGCCGAGGCGTACCTGGCGACCTATGGCCGCTCGGGTGCGCGGATCAGTCCCAAGACGCTGCTGATGTACCGGGAGGCCGTGCGCTCCTTCGTCGCCTACGCGACCGACCACGCCGTGGACCTGCTGCGGCCTGGCAAGAACGTGGGGGCGCTGTACCTGCGCCATCTGGAGGCCCAGGGCTACGCGCCCGCCACGGTGCGGGTCAAGCTCGCGGGCGCGCGGTCGCTCTACCAGGCGTTGCGGTGGGCGGACGCCACGAGCGCCGACCCCTTCGTGGATGCGCGCGCCGCCCGGGACCTCACCCCCGCCTGGGACAAGCGCCAGCCCTACACCGAGGATGAGACCGCCCGGCTGCTCGACGCCGCCGACCCCCGGATGCGCGCGCTGCTGCTGCTGTGCGGCCACGCCGGGCTGCGGATCGCCGAGGCCCTGACCCTGGAGTGGGCCGACGTGGACCTCAGCGCCCGCGCCCTGGTCGTCCGGCACGGCAAGGGGGGCAAGAGCCGCCGGGTGAGCCTGTCGCGCTCCCTGACGGCCGCCCTGGGGGCGCTGGAGGGGCACGAGGGGCCGGTGATCGGCAACAGCTCGGAGGCCGCCCGCAAGCGCCTCGCCACGCTCTGCCGTCGGGCGGGGATCGAGAACAAGGGCTACCACGCCCTGCGCCACTACGCGGGCACCCGCCTAGTCCGCGAGGGCCACAGCCTCGACGAGGCCGCCCGCCACCTCGGCCACGCCTCTATCGAAACCACCCGCGTCTACGCCAAATGGTCCGATCACCGCCTCCACGACGCCCTGGGCAATTGGTAGGGGCCAACGAGAAAGGCGGCCCGGAGGCCACCTTGATGTTGAAGAATATAGCGTCCTATACGCGGAAAGTCAAATGTATGCAGGCTGCCCGCTGCGGCAACCCCACACCACCTGACTGGTAAGCGTGTAAGCTCACCTTAGACGCCCCACGGCAAAAGCGAACGTCGCCCGATCCGGCAAAGAATAGGCGACGTTCAAGCAGGCCAGGCGTCCACCTGGGCCTCCAGTGTACGCATTGGGGGCATGGGTGCAAAGGGGCTTACCTTGCACACCCGTTTGTCGGCCGCCACCGTGGCAGCCCGCCAGAGGACTGAGGAAACACACCAGCAGCGCCAGGACCGCACGGCCCGCTATCTGGAGATGGCCCGCACCGCCCTCGCCGCCAGGGCCAGCGCCGCGCCGGAGGAGGATGCAGGCGCTCTCCCGCTGGCGGACCACGGCGCGGCGCTGGGCACCGACCTTCCCCGAGTGCGGACGGTGCAGGAGATCGCCACCAACCTTCACTCGAACCGCGAGGAACAGCGCAGGAGCCACGAGCAGGCCCGGCGCGAGGCCGACCCGACCTCTCCCCCTCACGAGTTGCCGCCGGGCGTCAGGGAGGCCTACAGCGCCTCGGCGCGGGTGATCGTGCGCCAGGTCCGCGAGGTGCAGGAGCCGGAGCCCGAACCGGCGCCGGACGTGCCCGACCTCGACGAGCTGCTGGACCTGGCCGCCCTGCACCCGAAGCGCGGTCGGGGGGCCAGGACCGAGGGGGCCGGACGGCTGGCCCGCCTGTTCGACCAGATCGCCCGTTACGTCCTCAAGGCCCGGGGCTACCGGGTGACGCCCAGCCAGATCGTCTTTCACCTGAGCCAGGAACTGCTTGCCAAGGCCCTTACAGTGGACGTGAAGACCGTGCGGCGGTGGACCGACCAGCTCAAGGCCCTGGGGTACTGCGACCGCCGCCCGCACTACTCGAACATGACCCGGGACGGTCAGACCGTGACCGCCGTGGATGGGATGCTCTACGCCGTGCGCCTTCAGGGCGGCCACCAAGCGCACCTGGTCTATGACGACCTCGCCCACCACTGGCGCGACCTCGACGCCGACCGCAAGGCGGGGCGCACCGCCTGGGCGATCCTGAAGGCCGCTCAGAAGGAAGAGGAGAAAGCCCGTCAGGAGAGTCAGAAAAATATGCCCGGGTCAACTTCCCCCACTCAGGGGGGGGTGTGGGTGCAGATGCTCAAGGACTGGGCCGTTACTCCAGGTATCACCAATGCCCCGTTAGAAGATGACCCGGGCATTTTCCCGCCCGCCGAGCCCAAGACCGTGCGGGACGTGGTGTACGCCCTCCCGCTGGTGCTCAATGCCCACCCCACCAAGCGGGCCGCCCTGGTCGGGATGCTGGGCGCCGCGCTCGCCCGCCAGCTCCACGACCGGCACTCCCGGCGCTGGTACTGCCGCCTGATCTGGGACGCCTACCACGCCAGCGTCGAAGGCCGCCAGGGCTTGCAGCAACTCGCCGCTCAGCTTGCGCGCCTCGACGCCGACCGCCGCGAGTGGGGGGGGTTACGGAACCCCGCCGCACTCCTCGTCGCTCGACTACGCTAACCCCAACAGCGCAGGCGTGAGAACGAGGAAGCCTAGAAAAACGACCCCACAGCAGGGCCGAGAAGAAGTCTCTAAAAATTACGAGGGATAATGCACCCCGCACCATTAGGGGCAGACGAGTTTACAGGGTTATAAGCCCCACTATAAGCTTTTTGCCTAAGCCATCTTAAGTAGCTCGCTGGCGTCTATAATTTGGTGGAAGTCACGGCGAGTTTGTCTATAGTTGTCAAGAATGGCTGTGCAAGGAGGGCTTGTGACCACCGAAAATGATGCTTCGGGTAGCTCTTTTGAATACAAAGGTTTAGGAGTGGACTATTTAAATAAAAGGTTTGTGTGGTGGTCCGTGGATCATATAGCTGAGCTTAAGTCCTACGCTAGAGATCATTTAAACACCCAAATGTTTTCGATGAAATTGAAGTTGTATGAAGAAGCTTATCAGAACGAACAGGATGAAGAAAAAGCCAGAGTATATGTGGTTATGATTCATCAGCTTTACTTCGAGCTGTTGGAGTACCTCATTCTACTTTTGATGACTTTCACGAGGGATGTAAGGATACTGCCAATTGTTATGATGATGACGTACCCGAAAAATGCCAGCGCCTTTGCTGAAAAATTGAAGGAAGGCGACGTTTTTGACACCAGCGGAGAGAAAATATCTATATCGGGCAACATAGTCGGACTTGTTCAACATATCTGCTACTTCATTCCTGCCGATGAAAAATACAAAGAGCTAGTCATCCTACCTTTTTATAGAACTATATCTTATGCCGTTAGCGATTATTTAGACGAGTATTACAAAAATAGCTATAACTCCATAAAACATGGTAATAGGGGCGTGACTTCTAGCGGTGATCTCTCTTTGGGATTAGAGGATGGAGGGAGGTTCGCTCTGTTTGATACTGATTATGCCTTCAAACATTTGAGACTGACTGAAGTCTCCGGCAAAAGTAATATAATAACCCAAAGGGTCGTTACTTTTACAGAGAAAAAGCAGATTGCACTAAGATCAAAAATCGTGTTGTCCATGCTTGGTTGTCTACACGACATACATAAGCGTAAAATTCTGGGAAAGTATATGGATTCACAAGAGCCAATAGGGCTATATGACCTCAATACGGTTGAAGAAGCTTGGAATGGACCTAAGAACAACGGGCACTTCGTAATGGACAACGCAGTAAAATTTGAACAGAAGGCAGTAGAGGTTTTGAGGCCCTTATTACTGTCAACGTTCAGGCTATAATGCGTATGTCTGTTCCTATTGACTATAAACATCCTTATATAGAAGAGCTAAAAGAAACTGTCGAGGACACGCCCCAGTAAAAAGCATAATGTCTACATTGATTACAAGTTGAATGTAATAACCGCGAATAGGGATTGACTCGGAGCGCCAAGTGTGATTAGGCGGGGAGGTCAAAGAACTTGAGGTTGTGGGCGAGGACGAGGAGGGCGACCTTGAGCCGCAAGCTCGCCATCGTCTTGACCTGCCCCCACCGCAAGCCGGAACCCACCAGCACCGAGAACGCCGACTCGATGATCTTGCGGGCAGCCGCATATTCGTCTTTCCAACGAGGGTCAGGACGCTTGGCATTGCTTTTGGGTGGCGTCAGGTACGTGCCGGACTGATAGCCTTTGTCCCCAATCTGCTTCGGCCCACCGAAGGTGGGCCAGTCGCGGTTCATCACGCACCCGACGGTGAAGTCATGCTCGTTGGCGGGCCGGAGCACGTACTGGGCGATTTTGCCATTCAGGGTCGTCCAGGCATGCAGCTTGAACCCATACACCGGGCCGGAGGTACTGAAGCCGTGTCGTGCCCCCTTGAACTTGCAACGGGGAGCGCGCTTGAAGGTGCAGACTGGGAGGGGTTCGGAGTCCACGGCCACGAAGTCCAGTGCCTGGACTTCGACACTCGCGCCCTCGATCACAGGGGTCAAGCGTTCCAGCCGGGTACGGGCCTGGACCTCCGAAGGGTAATGGGGACAGTGGTTGAGTTTGAGCATCCTCCACCAGCCCCTGAAGTAGGGTGCTTTGTGAATCCGCTGCAATAGGGCCACCGCCACCAATTCGGCGTCACTGATCTTCTCGTGGGGGTGGACCAGCTTGGATGGCATCTGGGGGGTCAGCCAGACCGTCAGGCGTCGCAGGGCGTCGGGAATGGGGAGTAGACTGAGGTCGGGACGGCACATGAGCACCGTCCCTTTGCCATTTCTCCCCCCACCCTGTCAACCCCTATTCGCGGTTAATAACTGATAACACCCGCTTCCGCCCACCTTAGGGGCTTGACAGCCACAGAGCATTTGGGGACACGAGGTTAAGGCGGTGCTGCCAGAAATGCCTCGACTAGGGATCACGCCAGTAGTGACGCGGAAACAAACGCTTAGCCTCCAGCGGCCCGCCTTCCCCCTACCGGGGTTGGCTCCGCGAACGAACGCAAGACGCCCTGCATGGGCGAAGGCGACCGTGTGAAGGCATGGCGTTCTCGCGTGTGCCGCTCAGTATCTTGACGGGGTGTCCAGCCAACCCGAGGCACCCCCCACGTCACCGCTTTCCCTGAGCGAGCGTCTCCAGACGGTCACCGAGGCCCTGGCGACCGCCCGCACCCAAAACGACGTGTTCGGGGTGGTGCTCACCCCCGCCCGCGAAGCCCTGGAGGCCGTCGCGGGTGCGGTCCTCCTCGTGGACGAAGCCGGCATACGCCTGAACCTCGCGGCCACTCAGGGAGACGAGGAAGGTGCTCAGACCCTCTGGCAGGACGGACCCCTTGATGGCAACGTCCCTGCCGGAGACGCCTTGAAGCGTCACGAACCCCTCTTCTTCGAGCACGAGGGCGACCTGGTGCGGGCCTACCCCGAGCTGGAGGCCCGCACCGGCGGCGTGGCGGCCGTGGCCACCGCCGTGTTGCCGATGTTCCTCGACGAACGACCGCTGGGCACCCTGATCCTCGACTTCCAGGAGCCTCACACCTTCACCCCGGAAGAGCAGCGCTTCCTGCGCACCCTCGCCGCGCAGTGCGCCCTCGCGCTCGGGCGGGTCCGGCTGAACACTCGCTTGCAACATGAGTTGCACACGCGGACCCAAATGTTGGACTGGAATGCCCGCGCCTACGAGGCCTTTGTCGCCTTCAGTGAGGCGGCCGGCCAGGACACCGACTTGCTCTCCCTCGCCCGGCAAGCCATCACGGCGCTCCGCGCTCAATTCCCGGACGGGAGCGTCGTGTACTACGAGCCGGAGGGCGAGCTGTGGACGCTGCGTGCGTGGAGTGAGGACCTCGGCGAGGACTTCATCGCCCTCCTGACCGCGGGCGTCCCCAGCAGCACCTCCTTTATCGCCAGCACCCTGCAAGCCCGTCAGCCGGTGTTCACCACCGCCCTGGACCCGGAACAGCAACAGGTGGACCGCAACGAAGTGTACGGAACGGCGGCGCACACCCCAATCATCGTGGGCGGCGAGGTGCGCGCCATCCTGGGGTTGGGCATCCGGGAGAGCCGGCAGTGGCAGGCGCGGGACCAGGCGGTCTTTCGCGCGGTGGGCCGCACCCTCACCCTAGCGCTGGAACGCGCCCAGGCCCAGCGGGACGCTGAGGAACGCACCCGGCGCATCGAGGAGGACGCCCGGGCCCAGGAAGCGTTTGCGGCTTTTACCGAGGCCGCCAGCACCGAGACGGACGTGATCACCCTCGCCGGGCAGGCGGTGAACGTGATCCAGGCGCGGTTCACAGAGGGGATCGGCGGGTACTACGAGCGCGAGGGCGATCTCTGGAAGTTGCGGACGTGGACGAGCAATCTCAATACCCAGCCCGACTTCATCGCCGCGCTGCAAGCGGGGCTCCCCAGCGACACGCCCTTCATCGTCAACCTGCTGCGCGAACGTGCACTCATCTTCACCGAGAGCTGGGATGCCGAGCACGAGGGCATCGAGGATAGTGGCGACTACGGCACGGTCGCGGCGTACCCGGTCATCGTGGGGGGTGAGGTCCGCGGCTTTTTCACGATGGGGTTCAAGAGCACCTCGCGCTGGGTGGAGCGGGACCGGGCCATCGTCCGGGCCGTCGGCCACAGCCTTACCCTGGCCGTGGAGCGCGCCGAGCAGACCCGGCGGCTGGCCGAGCAGAACGTGGAACTGAGCGCCCGCACCCGGACGCTGGAAGCCTTTGCGGAACTCAGCCGCGACCTGACGCTGCACGGTGAACCGGGCGCCCTGATCCGGCGTGCGCAGGAGATCGTGCGCTCCCTTCTGCCGCCGGGCTTCGCGGTGTACTACGAACTGGAGCACGGTCTGTGGCGGGTGCGGTCCCAGGTGGACTCGCACGGCTCCCCCGAGTTGCAGGCGGCGGTGGACGCGGGCCTGCCGCGCGAGACCCCCTCGCTGCTCACGCCGTTCGACACCGGGCAGCCCCTGTATCAGGACGCCTACCCACAGGGCGCGGACACGCCCGCGAAGATGGTGCGGCACGTGCAGGCCGTGGCGACGCTGCCGCTGGTGGTGAACGGCGCCGCCGTTGGGGTGTTCGGTGTGGGCCTGTTCGAGGGGCGGGTATGGAGTGCGGCGGACCGGGCGGTGCTGGAAACGGTGGTGCGCAGCCTGGGTTTGGCGCTGGAACGTGCCCAGGGCGTCCGGCAACTGGCGCAGCGCACGGAGGAGCTGGAGCGCAGCAACAAGGAGTTGGAACAGTTTGCGTACATCGCCTCGCACGACCTGCAAGCGCCGATCCGGGCAGTGACGAGCTTTGCCGGGGTCATCGACCGCAAGTACGGCCCACAGCTCGACGAGCGCGGGCGGCTGTACCTGCGGCAGATCAAGAAGAGCGGGGAGCACATGAAGCGGCTGGTGGACGACCTGCTCGCCTTTTCCCGGGTGCACACCGAGCAACGACCCCTCCGCTTCACCGACGCCGGGGCCGTGCTGGGTACGGTGTTGGGGCGGCTCCAGCCCGAGATCGAGGCGCTGGGGGCGAGCGTGACGCACGGCGAGTTGCCGCGGGTCGTCGCGGACGCCCAGCAACTTGATCAGCTCCTGCAAAACCTGATCGCCAACGGGCTCAAATACCGCCGGGAGGGCGTGGCCCCACAGGTCCACGTCTCGGCCGAGCGGGAGGGCCGGGTGTGGCGCTTTGCCGTCTCGGACAATGGGATCGGGATCGAGCCGCAATACTTCGAGCGCATTTTCGTGATCTTCCAGCGGCTGCACGGGCGGGAGGAGTACGAGGGCACGGGGATCGGATTGGCGGTATGCAAGAAGATCGTGGAACGGCACGGCGGGCGGTTGTGGCTGGAGAGCACGCTGGGGCAGGGCTCTACCTTCTTCTTCACCCTCCCGGGGGCTTGAGGCTTAGCGTTTGTTTCTGCGCAATTGCTGGTGTGATCCCGAC
>NZ_AP026564.1 GCF_025997855.1 Deinococcus aetherius | reverse complement strand
GAGGCCTCGCAGGACGTCCCGGTGACGGCGGTAGGCGGTCCAGGCGGACAGCAGACTGGGGTGGGGTTCACAGGCCACGGCGGACATCAGGGGAGCCTTCCAGAGCACCAGCCAGGTGTCCTCGGTGCGGGCGAGCCCGGCCTCGGCCCGGGCGCTGAACACGAGAGAACCACACGTGATCTGTCGGGGCAGCGTCGGGGGCCAGTACACCTCGCGGGCGAGGATCAGGTAGGTGGTTCGTCTCCCACCGGTCGAGGCGGGAGGACACGGGCAGGGTGGCCGGACGGTGAGCCGTTCTTCCGAGCGAGCGGTGGCGAGGGGCGGGAGGGGGCGGGCGTTCGTCACGTTGGGGCCTTTCGGGGAGGAGCTTCAGATGTCTTCCGGGTCGTCTTCGCCGTACCATTTCGGCCAGTCCCAACCCTCGCGTCTGAGGCGCATCTGCTCGACGGTGTAGCGCAGGTTCTCCAGCACGACGGCGGCGGTGTCCAGCAGTTCTGTATCCAGCAGGTAGCCGTCCGCACGGAAAGTGCAGCCAGACGCCCAGGGGCCCTCCAGGTGCAGCAGGCGGCCCCGCTCATGGGTCACGTTGAAGTAGGCCTGGCACTCGATCTCCCAGCCCTCGGGCGTCACCCAGCGCAACCGGGCGGGGCGCAGGCCACGCTCCTCGGCGACGTCCCAGGCTTCCGGCTCGCCGAGGACCCGCACCGCGTCGGAGGCCGCCAGGTGCTCGCGCACCACCGTCGCGAGGTCGGTTCCCGGCAGGTACCGGGCCACGTCGGGAAGGGTCCGGCTCATGCCTGCCCCTGACGGCGCAGCCGCCGCAGCTCAAGCAGGCCCAGGACGGCGGCCCGCCACAGCCCCGGCCGTTCGTTCAGGCGGGCCGACTCGGCTGTGACCATCAGGCGGCGGCGCAGGTCCGTGTACAGGACTCGCCCGGCGCGGTAGTCCTCCAGATCCCAGGGAATCGAGGCGTAGACGCCACGTGGGCGCTCGCCGAACGGAACAGCCCTCACGTCTGCCCCTTCCCAGCGCTGGCGAGGGCTCTGAGCGCGTGACACACGGTCTTGTAGGAGCTCCGCATCTGCTCGGTAGAGAGCGGTCGCCCCACCCCGACCGGGCCGCGCACGAGACGCAGGGGGTAGCCGCGGTACTGGCTCATCGTCATGTCGGCCCGGGTGTTGTGGTCGGCATGGCCCCATGCCAGGACCTCGCCGTTCCTGCAGTGGTAGACCCAGAACCAGTCGTGACTCACCGGGTCAACTCCCTTCCTGGGCCGGAACGAGGAGGGCGGCCAGGAGGTTGGCGACATCCCGCAGCGCGTCCCTCCGCGCGCGGGCGGAGGCGATCAGCTCCCCCGACGTCAGGGTGCCGCCCTCCAGAAGGTCTGTCAGGGAGTTGGTGGCGCCGATCCACCCCAGGACGGCCGCCTCCAGCCCTGAGCGCAACCGCGCCACCTCCCGCTCGGCCGCCTCGGCGCCTTCCCGCTGCGGGACGGGCATCTTCAGCAGAACCGTCAGGCGGTCGGCGAGGTTGCGCCGGGCCGTGCCGTGGGCCGCGAGCGCCGCCGCGTTCACGTCGCTTCGCACGGCGGCCGCTTGCTGGTCGTAGACCAGGGCCTCGCCGCGCAGTTCGTCGATGAGAGCCAGCAGGCTGCCCACGAGGTTGGTGTGAGGGCCGGTGGTCCAGGTCATGGTCGTCTCCTGAGTTGCCCCTGGATCTCACCAAGGCGGCGGCGCACCTCGGCCGGGGAGAGCACGTCCGTCTCCCCCGGGGCAGGTGGGTTGAGTTGCGAGTGGTGCAGGTGGCGCAGGGTGCTGCCCCGCGTGCCGTCCTGCCGCAGGGGCAGCACCCCGTACTCGGCAGGCCAGCCGGTGGAAAGGTGCACCACGTCGACGAGGCCCGTGCGGACGCGCTCGCCTTCACGCCAGGTCACCCGCGTGCCGACGGGGTAGGGGTCGGGGAGAGGCAACTCGGCGAGGGTCCGGGAAACGCTCACCCCACCACCTCCCCGTTGTGCCAGACGAGCGCCTCGCCCCGGTACACCCGCATCTCGCAGAGCTGGCCGCTGGCGAGGTCCTGCGCGCCGACCAGCAGCAGCCCCTCCCGGCTGGCGTGCTGCGCGGCCAGGGCATTGCACGTCATCTGAGCCAGCGTGTCCGAGAGGGCGGGCTGCTCGACGAGCACCATCAGGCTCGGCTGTCCGCCCGGCCCCCGCAGCACCCGCCCCGCGCGCACCCGGAAGCGCGTCACGCCGCCCCCCGGCGCTTCTCGCGCTTCTCCCGCTCCAGCTCGTGCGCGTTGGCCCGGTCCCAGCCCCGGCACCACGTCGCCCGGGCCTGCGCGTCGCCCTTCGGCCCGCGCCGTCGGCTCTCCTGGGCGACCCGGGCCCGGTAGCCCTGCGCCCAGAATTCGGCGAGGTGCTGACCACAGGTATGCCCCAGCACCCTCCCCTCCAGCACGATGGCGACCCGCTCCGGGCACGAGGCACTGGGTGAGAGACGGAACTCCACGCCCTCCTCAGGCATCCGTCACCCGCCTCGGGTTGAGGTCTACCTGGAGCGAGTCCTCGGTCAGCACGGTCAGCAGGGCGGTCACCGCACCGGTGAGCAGGCCCTGAATCTCTGCCTGGCTGGGCGTTCTCTTCACGGGCCCACCCACCTCGAGAAGCCGGAACCGGTCGGTGTAGCGGATGCGCAGCGCCGCCGGGGTGCCGTAGGGCAGGCCGTACAGCATCACCAGGGCGTTCGAGAGCCCGCCCGTCGCCCGGACGCCGAACCGCTCGATGAAGTAGCGGTAGGCCTCGGGCAGCTCCAGCCCGAACGCCACCTCCAGGTCGAGGGTGGTCACGCCTCGCGTCCCTGGATGGCGGTCACGGCGGCGGGGTCGATCAGAGGATGGGTCATGAAAAGGTCCTTTCCTTCCAGAGAGAACGCGAGGGAGCGCGCGAACGCTGGACACTCAGGGCCGCCAGCCGCAGCAGCTCGTGTGAACACGCCTCACACGGCTGGTCCCTGACCCGGCACTGGGGCAGCGCGCCCGCAAGCCATCCCGAGAGAACCTGCTCGGGGTGCGCCTCGATCACGATCTTCACGACCTGGAAGAGCACCCCGGCTTCCAGCGGGTCGGGCCCGGCGGCGTAGTCCACCTCGTACTCGGCGAGGCCGACTCGGTTCGCGCACACGCGCAGGCCTCCAGCGCCGCGCCGCAGTCCGAACTCCCAGACCCCGGTCTCGCTGAGGTACCGGGCCACGTCATAGGCCCCAGTGGGCAGTGCCTGATGGAAGCGCATCAGACCGCCTCCGCGCACGAGCTGCACAGGTCAGGCCGGACCCACCAGCAGCCCCCCTCGCAGGCCCAGGTGTTCGAGCACCCGCACACCCGGCAGGCCTGGACGCCCGCGAGCTGGGCGTGAAGGCGGCGCGCCGCCTCCTCGGCGTCCAGCGCTGGACCATAAAGGGGGTCGACAGGCGAGTCGTCGCGGAAGATCAGCCCCGCCGCGAGCAGGACCTGGAGGTGGACGGCGACTTCAGGGAGCTGCGCGCCAAGACGTTCCCCCAGGTCCAGGAGCGGCCCGGCCGGCAGCGGCCCCTCCTGCCAGATCGCGGCGAGCAGGGCGGCTCTCAGGTGAGCGGAGGGAGTGGCCGTCACAGACCTGCCCCCAGGACACGACAAAGGGCACCCGCGCAAGCGCGGGCACCCGATTCAAAGGCTTGTTTCAACTGGATCTCCTTCTGGTCATGTGATCAACCCCTCCCAGCCCCCCGGTACCCGGGCCCCGCCCCGAGCCGTCAGCCCCACCCCGAGGAGCACCACCGGCAGCGCCCCGGGGCCGCCCCCCTCCCCCACCGAGATCAGCCCGATCAGCGCGAGCAGGGCGCCCAGCGTGAACAGCAGCCACGGCCACACCCGGCGCCGGAAGACGCGCAGGTGCCGCGCCTGCCGGGTGGGCTCGGCGGGCAGGGCCAGGGGAGCGGCGAGCGCGGGCGCCGTCACAGCCCACCCGCCCGCACCATCGCCAGGTACGCCGTCTCCTCGAGGGCGTCGTTCTCGGGGCTGGGGTCAGCCTCGTGCGCCAGCGCGGCCGCCTTCCACGCGGCGCGCAGCTCCTCGACCCCGGGGGCCTCCACGGGACCGGCCAGGGCGCTCATGACCGCCCGCATGAAGGGCTGCCGCCGTCCCCGCCGGGCGGCCGCCGCGCTCTCCGCGAGGTACCGGTCCTCGCCGAGCCCGCACTCCCCGCAGACCGCCTCGTGCGCGTGCCCCCCGCACAGCTCGCAGCGCCCGTCCTGCGCGTGCCGGGCGTGCTCCCCCCGCACCGCCTCGGCAATCCGGTCCACCCGGCGCCCCCGGACCCGGCGCTCGGGCGTGCAGGGCTCCGCCATCAGCTCGTGCACGCTCGCCAGGAAGTGCAGCCGCCGCAGCCGCGCCAGGCGGGAGGGGTCGTGCGTCAAGCGAGGGGCCTCCCCACCTGCCCCGCCCCCCCTCACCTCGCCACCTTCCCCGTGCCGCCACACCGCCAGCAGCCCAGGACGGGCGGCTGGGTCGCGCCGGAGGTGCAGGGGCACAGCCGCCCCGGCAGGGCACCGTCGAGCCAGCGGGGCTCCGGGAGGGAGAGCAGCGGCGGGGCGGGCGTCCGGGCCGGCATCACTGCCCTCACCTCGCGGCGCACCGTCAGCAGGCCGCTCACGCCGCCCTCCCCGCCGCGAACAGCCCGTCTGCGAGCTTGAGGTCCCGCTCGAACTCCGCCCGCCGCTTCTTCCAGCTCTTGGCGACCTCGACCGGCCTCCGGGTCCGGCGCCCGACGCGCAAGACGCCTTCCTCGCTGGTCACCTCGAAGCCCAGCAGCCGCAGCCCCACCACCAGGCGGTGCCCCACGAACTGCGCCTCGCGCGTCTCGGGGAGCGCGCTCGAGCGGCCCTCCACCCAGGCGAGCAGCTCGGCGAACGCCCCGAACTTCAGCACGCAACGCGGGCCCACCGCCCCGATGTGGGGCACGTCGTGGCCCTGCCCGGTGGGCAGCGCGAGCCCGCAGCAGGCGCACACGGTGGCCGCCACGGCGGGGAACAGGTTGCGGGTGGGAGCAGACTGTGACATTCTTAACTCCTCTCTTCCCCCCACTTCGCGTTGCTTTCCAGGGCGTTTGCGCGGGCGGGGGTCTCTTCTGGAGAGAATCTAGCCGCATACGGCTAAAACAAGCGGTGAGAGTTCGCCTTTCTCCTTCCGATGGGAGAAGTCTAGCCGTTAACGGCCACAGCCGTCAATGGCTATTAAAGTCTCAGGGGGCGATGACGACGCCGATGGTGCCCTGTCTGCTCGGGGGGCAAAGCAGGTGGGCTTCCGGGTACCGGGCAAGGGGATCAGGCAGCCGGTCGTAGCGCGACAGACGGTTGTACGGGTCGCTGCTCGCGAGGTCGAGGACGTAGCTCCCACCGGTGAGGAAGATCGTGCAGGGATCGACGCCCTCGGCGGAGACGACCCGGCGGATGGTGGCCGCGAAACTGGCACGCGCCGCCGCCTGGATCGCCAGGACGGCGGCGGGCGTGAGGTCGAGGACGCGGATGTAATGACGCACGACCGGGTCGGGGATCAGGAAAAGCCCGGCCATATGGTTGGCGACCAGCTCCAGGTGCAGCTCGGCATCATCGGCGTCCACCTCGGCGGCGATGTCATCCTCCAGGCCGCAGCGCTGCATCAGGATGTGGCTCAGCTCGTGGAAGATCGTGAAGCGCTGGCGCGGGGCGTAGGTGTCCGGCGTCTGGGTAATGAAGCTGGGGGGGCCGTGACTCGCGCGGTTCTCGACGCCCGGCACGATCCGGACTTTTAACCGGGCGGCGAACTCCTCGGGGCCGGGATAACCGTATTTCGCGTGTTCCGCCGTTGCGTAAGACAGGGCGGCCTGGGTGGCGTACCGCATCAATCTTCTCCGGGCACGATTCCGTTTCTTACCAGGTCCCGGTAGGCGTCGAACCACCGGTCTGGCTCGGTGGGCTGCCCACTTCTCCAGCGGATTCCGGCGAGGTACCGCTGCCACACCGGGTCGCGCAGGTTCTTGTGCTGCTGCCCGTAAATCTCGATGGCTTCCTGCAACCCGGCTGGGAGCTGAAACGGCTCTTCAGCCGCAGACGACTCCGGCGGCTCGACCTCTTCCTCCTCGACCGGCAGTCCGGTGGCACGCTGAAACTCAGGGAGGGTCCAGTTCAACGCCTTCGCCAGGGCGACCACCCGGCCGAAGGCGAGGCCCTGGAGATCGACACTGCCATTTTCCAGGTGGCTCACCGTGCGCTGTGAGATGAGGTCTCCGGTGCGGGCGGCAATATCCTCCTGAGTCACCTTCTCACCCTTGGACAGGCCGAGGGCTTCGCGGCGCGCCTTGAGCGCTTGTGCCCAGAAAGGGGGATCCTTCATTGCCATCGCGTACATGCCTCCCATTTGTAGCCGTATTCGGCTAGTAATTCAAGGCTAAAGCGGGCGTGGCAAACCTTCAAATCGCCTACGGCTAGCCGTTGACGGCTTTAGCCTTTGGCGGCTACAGTGGGGGTATGGCCGACAACCGTCTGAAAGAAGAGCGGGAGAAACGCGGCTGGTCGCAAGAAAAACTGAGCGAGGCGGCCGACGTGCCGCTGAGCAGCCTGCAAAAGATTGAGCGTCGCGCCTTCTCGCCCAACGTGGACTACGCGCTGGGACTGGCGGGCGCGCTGGGGCTGCCGGTCGAGCGCATCTTCTCACGCACCCGCAGCCGGATGCGGCTCAGAAAGGCGGAGGAGCCCGCTGCCTGAGGTCACGCCTCAGCCCAGGGACCATGACACCTCCACGAAAGCCCAACCGCCCTCCCACGCCCGACGTGGCGAGGGCGCCGCCCGTTGTCCACGTCCCCCCTTTGCTCTTCCAGGAGGTTCCCTCTTGACCACTCCCGCCCCCACCCCGACGGCACCGGCCTGGCTCTGGACGCCCGACTGGGCCTCACCCCAGGGCCCCTTCCACGACCCCGCGCAGCTCCGGCAGCGCGCCGAGGACCTGGCCCGCGAGTCTCCCGGCGTGACCATTCACGTCCTCGGGCCGCTCTCGACCGTCGTCTGCCCACCGCCTGAACCCCTCTGGGACAGCGGCGAGCCCGTCGTCCCCACTTAACCCACAGCGAAGAACCCCTGGCCCGCCAGCCAGGGGTTCAGCAAGAACGAAAGAAAGGAACTATCGGTGTGAAAAACCTAACAGATTTTGCGGCCCCGCGCAAGGGCCGCGCGCGGGCAGTTGCCCCGGATGATGCCTGCCGGGGCTGTGCGCCCGGTGAACAGGTGATGTGGACCGGGAGGGGCGCGTGAATGCCCGGGATGACGGCGCGCGAGCAGGAGGCGTTCGCGGCCTACCTGAGGGGGCGCCTGCCGGGGCCGCTGCACCTGTTCGCGTTGACGACCTACGCCGCGCAGGTCCTGGGGCGTCCCCGGCTGCTGCACTGGCGGGGGTTGACATCCCAGGAGGCGCGCGTGGTGATGGCGGCGGCGAAAAGGGACTACCCGGCCTCGCGGCCGCAGGCACCGCTCGAGGGCGAGGGGGCTTGACAACCGGAGGGGCGCGCGGGCCCTGTTCCGGGTCCATGCGAGGGTGGTCGTCGCGATCCGGCCTCGTCCGCCTCGGCGCCCAGGTGGGGGTACATCCCCCCCATTGCACCCCCGACCTGCGCGCGTTCACCTTTCGGTATGTGGACACGACCACTGACCGTACCCAGACGCTGACCTGCGTTATGCTGCCGAGTATCCCGGAGGCCACCGAGCAGCAGGCCAAAGGGAGCACCCCCTGCGGGGCTGCCAGGCCCGTATCGCAGAGGGTGTCCGTGAAGTCCAACTCGAAGAGTGTTTCCGGCGTGGGGACGCCGGAGGCATCGGCCTGTGCCCAGGATACGCACCTGGGCGTGCCCGGTCAACGTGCCGGGCGGGGGACTTTCCCCCAGGCGCGCGTGGGAGCCCGCGCATGAAGATCTCTCGCCCGGCCACCCCGGCCGTGCTGGCCGTCGGCCAGATGCACATCACGGGGAACATTACCCCACACGTGTGGTACCACCGCAGCGAGTTCCGCACCTCGGCGAACCGCCCCAACCGCAACATGCTCACCATCGCCGGTGACCTGCTGTACTGGCACCGCCCCGAGGAGGTCCGCGACGAGGAGCAGGGCGGGATCTTCGTCGGGTACGCCCGCAAGTTCCAGCGCGACCTGCTCCAGTACAACTACGGCCGGCGCGGCGCGGTGTTCGGGATGAGCGACCGCGAGGTCTCGGACGCCTGCCTCGCGCTCCAGCGCGCGGGCCTGATCCACATCCACTACCGCACCGAGCGCATCAAGGGCAAGCTGCTGCACAACGTCGTGTACATCGAGCTGATTCCAGAGGCCTTCGCGGCCACCCTCGCGGGCCCGGATGTCGGGCCGGTCGTGAAAGCGAAGGGTGCCAAGCGCGGCCGCCACGCGAAGGCCGGGAGCCCGGACGACGTGAGCCCGGTTCCCACGTCCGCCTCACAGGAGGTGCCCGACGAGACGGCGGGCGTGGACGACGAGGGCGACGACGACGACCTGGAGGGGGATCCTGAAGAGGATCAGGGTGATCCGCTCCCGGAAGGGACCACGGGAACTTCTCAAAATTTTGGGGAGTTGACCTCTCAAAATTTAGAGGACCAAGGGACAAAATTTAGGGACACGTACTACGAGAGTTCCTCTGAGACTTCTTCTCCACGAGAATTCGGAGGAGGAGCATTCCAGGCTGAAGGTGACGCGCGCGCGCACGAGCCCGGTTCCTCGGAGGTCTCGGGCGACCAGGACACGCACTCCTCCTCGGGAGACGCTGCGCTTTCAACAGATGAAGCCGGGCCAGATCTTCCCGCGCCGGAAGCCCCGGAGCCCTCGCTTGCCACGGGTTCCGGGAGTGACGTACACGAACCGCCTGACGGCGGCGCCGCTGACGCGGCGGACGGCGAGGCCCCGGCCCGTTCACTGGAGGAGATCCGGCGCATGTTCGAGGACACACCGAGCCAGACCACGGACCCTGAAAATATTCCGGGCGCGGCGGCGGGCGGGGTGCCGCGAGAGGGCGCAGACGGCCCCGTGGTCGCCGGCGTGGAGGACCTGGCCCCGCTTGCCCCTCAGGAGCTTTCCTCCCGCCTTCCTGCGCCTCCTGAGAGCGAGGTGCACCAGGCGCTGCGGGAGGTGATCGGCAAGGGGTTGACGAAGTACCTGGGTGAGGACACCCGGACCGGGTGCCTGCCGCGCGGCGAGTACTGGCCCCGGCTGACCCTGGAGGAGATCGAGGAGGTGAAGCGCATCGCCCAGGCGGAGGCCCGCAGGACGCAGGGGAACATGATCACGCTGGCCGCCCGGGGCTTCGACCGGTTGATCGGGGCCGTGAAGGCGCCCCGGGTGAAGGAGGTGAGTCCGGGGAAACCACGGGAGACGTCGCCTCAGCATGGTGGGTACAACGGCGGCGCTCTCCTGCCAGCCAAGAAGGCCGAGGTGGACGCCACGCCTGAAGAAGGCCGGTACTCGCCCGGGGCACGCTGGCGGCACAAGACCACCCAGGAGGTGCTCACCCTAACCGCGACCGAGATGACCAGAAACCGCACGACGGGTGTAGGCGCGAAATTTGTTCTGACCGGTGGGGTTCGTGTGAGCAGCATTGAACTGGTGCGCGATTATCAATTTGAAGGGCGGTTCCTGGAATGACGCAGAACGAGGAAACCCAGTTCGTGGACCCTGACGAGCGGGGCGCGGATGAGCTGATCGCGAATCGGGTCCATGACGCCTTCGAGGAGGTCACACTGCTCTTCGAGCGCCGTGGAGGGTCACGCTCCCTGTTCGGGCTCCGGGACCTGGATGAGCAGATCCTGGTTCAGAGAGGGCCCCTGCTGGTGTTGCTCGTGGGACGGTCGGGGATGGGAAGAAGCGCCCTAGCCGGGCACATTGCCCTTCATACGGACGTGACCGGCCAGGTGGTCTACCACAGCGCCGATCTCAGTCCGGGAATGGCGACGCTGCGCATGCTGTTGAGCGGCGGACGGGTCGACCTTACCCGGACCATGCTGGGCTGGCTGAGCGAGCGCGAGTTCGAGCAACTCGCCCACGTCGCAAGTCCGCTTGCCGAGCGGGACATGTACCTGACGGACGCCTCCCCCATGAACCTCGAGGACCTGGTGGCATCCACCCGTGCCCGGCACGAGGTGTCGCCCCTGGGGCTGGTGGTGGTCGACGGGCTGGAGCTGCTCGACCTCCATTCGGGGCAGCAGATGGACGCTGCCCTGCGAGTGCTTCGCGGGCTGTCGCGGGCCCTCTGGTGTCCTGTGATCGTGACCTTGCCTGTCGGCCGTGGCCCTGATCGGCGGTCCAACAAACGCCCGCAGATCGTAGACATTGAGGTTGCCCCCGCCGCCGAGGGCCTCGCGGACGTGATCATCGGTCTCTACCGGGACGACTTCTACCACCGCGAGTCCGACCGCTCTGGGATCGCTGAGCTGATCATCATGAAACAGAAGAACGGTCCGGTGGGGACCGCACTCGTACAGGTTCAACCGCAGATGTTTCGGTTCAACAACCTCGCACCCGAGGAGGTGCAGCGACTTCGATGACCCGCAAAGCGCCTGACCTCCCCCGCTACCACAACACCTACCCCGAGGGCCTCGCGACGGCGGCCGACCTGGAGGCGCTGGGCCTGAAGCCCGGCTCGATCCGCCCCGTCGCCCTGCTGACCTACGAGGACGGCGACCGCTCCGGCATGTGCGGGCTGTTCGAGCGTGAGGCGGCAGTCCTGAAGGACTCGCCCAGCCCGAACCAGGAGGCATCGTGAAGGGCCCGGGTCTCCCCCACCGCGCCGTCGTGACGGTCACCGGCTGGGCCACGCCCGTCCGCAAGGGTGTGCTCGTCGGTGGTCTGGCGATCCGCACCGGCTGGCGGCCCGAGGGCGAGACCCGCGTGACCGTCCGGGCCTACCCGCGCACCGCCCCGGACGGGAGCCTGCGCGACCTGTTCACGTACCCCCGGTTGTTCCAGCCCGCTCAGACTCCGAACGGGACCAGCGTCTCCGTCACCGGCCAGCTCCTCAAGCTCGACCGGGGCGAGGGCGTGATCCGGGTGAAGGTGTGTCCGTCGCAGGCCTCCGACCTGCCCTTCGTGGTCACCCTGCACGCGACCGGGCGGGTGCTCGACCTCGATCCGGCGACCTTCCACGTGACGGTCACCGGCAGGGTGCTGCGCGCCGCCTCCGGCCTGCTCCTCGCCGAGTCCGTCACGCCCGTGCACGCCCCGGTCCCGGCAAGGTGGCACCGCTGGAGGCCGAAGCGGCGGCCCCCGCGTCCCTTTGTCCTGGACTTGCCAGACGGGCGCGTGGACGTCACGCTGGAGGCCTCATGACCTGGACGTGGACGGCCCCACTCCTCCTGCCCCTGCTGGGTGAATTGCCGCCTGCCCGGCGGCCGCTGCCCAAGCCCGGGGCCGTCGAGGCGACGCTGTTCTCGGGCGAGTTCCAGGAGCGCTTCTGGGCGCGCGTCCAGACAGGCGAGCCGGGCGAGTGCTGGGAGTGGCAGGGTGCGCTCTCGGACGGCTACGGGCACGTGCGGGTCGCGGGGCGCTCCACCCCGGTCCACCGGGTGGCCTACCTCCTGGCCGGGCACACCATCCCCGAGGACCTGGTGCTCGACCACCGCTGCCGCAACCGGCGGTGCGTCAACCCGGATCACCTGGAGGCCGTCACGAGCCGGGAGAACATCCTGCGTGGGGAGGGAGCGGCGGCCCGGGCGGCGCGCGTGTCGCACTGCCCGCGCGGGCACTGGTACGGGGGTGAAAACCTGAGGGTGCGACCCGACGGCCGCCGGGTGTGCCGGGCGTGCGAGCGAGGGCGGCGACGATGACCGTGGACCGCCTGACCTGGCTCTCTGGCCTACGACCGGGCGACCCGGTGCTGGTGGTGCGCTTCGTACCGGCTGAGGGGTCGGCCCTCGCGGCGGACCGGGTGACCCTCGTGCAGGTCGAGGAGGACGTCGTGAGCCGGGCGACCGGCACGCAGGTGGTGGTGAGCGGTGCGGGCTTCCGGCGGCAGGAGAACGGCAGCGGCCCGGCCGGGTGGGCGACCGACCGGCGGCGCCTCGAACCGCCCGCCGACCTCGGTCTTTGGCGCCGGGTCGAGCGTCAGCGCCGGGCCCTCGCGAGGCTCAGCCGCATTGACGCCTTGGCGAGCACGTCTCTCGGGATGCTGCGCCGCGAGCTGGTGAGCGTCCCGGATGGTCTGGACGCCTCGGAGGAGATCGTGGTGGCACTGGAGCGGATGGCCGAGGCCTGGGACGAGTTCAACGCTGTGGGGACCCGGGCAGCCGAGCTGCTCTCACAGCAGTCGCGGGAGTGGTGGGACGCCGTGCCCCGGACGCCAAAGCGGGGTTAAGACTTGCCGTAACGTGGGTTTCCGTGGGGCAAGGAGTACAGGCTCTGGCCTATGGGCAACCCGACCCCTTCGGCCCACCACCCACCCCTCCCCGTCCGCTCGAACTTTCGCCTCGCCAAGCGAGACTTCGATACTTATTGACGGGTATCTGTCACTAGTGATAGGTTATTGTCACTATGGCCTTACGATTTTCCCTCGACACCTTCCTGCGCGAGCACGGCCTGACGGCCTACCGCCTCGTGAAGGAAACCGAAGGTCTGGTCGCCCGGGGGAGTGTGTTCGCGATGGCACGCGGCGACAGCGTGAAACGCCTCGACCTGGAGAACCTGGAGCACCTCATGGCCGCACTCGGCGCCCTGACCGGAAAGCCCGTGCAGGTCGGTGACCTGATCACGGGCAGCGTCGAGCCCGCCGAAGTGCGCCACAGCGCCGCCGGCGTGCCCTACACCGACGACGAGGAGACCAATGAGGTCCTCGACGACCACCCCGACATCCTCGAGCGCCTGGCCCGCTACAACAGCAGTCAGAAGGTGCCCTCGTGAATGAGCTGCTAGACCAGAACCTTCGGCAGTTGAGTCGTTCCGAGCAACACCGGTTGATGATGGTTCTCCATAAGAACTTCGTTGCCCTCCTCGAGGAGTCAGAGTTACTTGAAAGGGCCGGACTGATCAATGAACACGAAGTTCAATCCTGGACCGAGGAAGAACTTGCGGGGCAAATACGGAGAGCGCGTCGAGTTGTTGACTTGGTGTGGCAGGAAGGCTTTTCGGTGCTCGCTCAATGTTACGCAGACGCTTGTGGAAAGTCAGGCGTCAACTTTCGTTATATCCTTGAAGATTTAAGTTACTTATTATGGCCCTCTCTGAGGGAAGCTGCTATTCAGGAAAAGGCCTCCTTCTTCCTGATTCACAAATTTTTGGAGGAATTTTTACCCTACGTTGGTAAGGCGATTACTAGATTATTTAGTTCGAAGTGGATTAGAAGGAATCCCGTTGTTCGATTTGTCACGCTGCTTGTCGCTCTGGTGCGTTTCAAGTCCAGAATCCAGAGTGGTTATGGTGTCCTCCCCAGGCGACCTCACAGTATTCCCCGCACCGTTCAACCCTGCGCACCCTGAGCTTCTGTCCTCCTGATTCCGAAGGACGGCAGAAACCCAGGAGAGCGCGTTCAACTGCTCTCCGCTTCATCAATACGGAGAGCAGTGATGAGCCAGTACACCCTCGTCCTTGACCCTGCGGCCAAGGCAGACACGAAGAAGATCGACCCCACGACCCTCGAACAGATCAACCGCCGTATCGCGCGGGTGCTCGAGCGACCTGAACTCGGCAAGCCCTTGACTGGCAGCCTCGCCGGACTGCGCAGCGTGTACGCGGCAGACAAACGGTACCGCGTCGTGTACGCGGTCGATCAGAACGCCCGGACGGTCACGGTGCTTGCCATCGGCGCCCGTCAGGCAGGCCACCGCAGCGATCCTTATGCCAAAGCCCGCCGCCGCACCTGACGACTCCCGTACCCCAGCCCCACCTCCCCCTGCGCATCGCGCGGGGGGTCTTCGTTGGTCTGCCGGTTTGCGGCCGCCGAGCGCCGCCAGATCTGGTACCGCCGTGCCCGGCAGGGCGCGCAGGCTCTGAATCATGCGTCCCCCGAACCCGGCGGCCCACGATCAGAGCCTCACGCTCACCCACCCCACGAAACGGTTGTGGTGTCACGCGCCCCTCGACCCTGCGGGCATGACGACCGAACTGTCACCTACCCACGTCATCCGCCTCTTCCCCGATCCCCTCGGCCCCGAGGGAGAGCAGGTCACGCTCGGCGCTGAACGCCTCCTGATCCTCGCGGTCCGGCTGATACGGGACGGGTGCGTGGAGCACGTGCTCTCGCCGCTGCCTCCCGAAACTCCGTCCCCCCGCTACGGTGCTCACGCTCCGGGCATGACCGTTCCCTCGCCGCTCGACGTCACCCGCACTTTCCCCGACCCCCTCGGCCCCGCTGGACACCGCATCCTGCTCGGGGGCCAGGCCTTCCTGATCCTCGAGGTCCTCCAGCTCGCCGACGGCGTGGTCCGGCATCTCCTCCGGCCGCTCGACGAACCGCTCCCCATCTGCGCTCACCCCTCGGGGTGAGCCCCTGCCTCTCCCCCTGACAAACGAGACAGGCATCGGCACGAGGATGGGACTGGGAGGCGCCCCGTCGAAAGGGGCGGCGGCGATGCCCGCCCCCTCGGCTACGGTGCCCGTGTATGGAAATCATCGACTTCGAGTTCGACCGTCATCCCTATACCGCCCTGATCCTCGACGACCTCGCCCTGGTCTACCCGCAGCGCAAGCTGGAGGCCGACCCGGAGCGCCTGGCCTCGCCCGGCGTGACCCGGGGACATCCCTTCCCGCTCGGGATGGTAGAACTCGCCGGCCTGGACCTGCGGACGGTGGTGCTGGAGAAGGTCCCTCACCTTGCTCACCGCGCCATCCACGTGACGTTCCAGCCGCTGACCCTCCGGACGGAGGAACAGGTGCGCGAGTACGTGACTCAGATGCCAGGCCGCTAGGCTCTCTCCCCTCCCCCGCCCGCCCTGGCCCTGGCCCCGGCGGGCGAAACGTTGAGAGGACAGGGCCGTCCTGCACGCCTCTTCACCCTGGTCGGCGGTAAGAGCCGCGTATGACGCCGCGCCTAGATTATGAAAAGCATCTTAAGTCTACGTAAACGTTTACGTAGACCCAGGAGGTGACTCCACGCCCGCGAGGTCCCCGTGCTCTGTGCGCCGCCTTTCCTCCAAGCCCTGCTCGCCGAGCTGTACCCACCCACGCCCCGCCCCTTCCGGTGGGTGACCCACGTGCACCGGGCTCTGGCGCGCGGGTCCACGTACCGCAGGCGACGCCACCTCCTCGCCACCTCCTCACGCCCTCACCGTCCTGTGACCCTGTGGAAATGTGGGACCACACGATGAGGCGGGGCAAGACGGCGGTGCGCCCGGTGGGGCATAAGTACGGTGCGGTCGCGGTGGAACGGGACGGGATGCGCTTCGACTCGAAGCTCGAGGCCGCGTACTACGACCACCTGGGGGCCCTGATCAACGCGGGGGAGGTCGTGGGCTTCCTGCGGCAGGTGCCCTTCCACCTGCCCGGGAACACCCGGTACGTCTGCGACTTCCAGGTGTTCTGGGGGGACGGCACGGTGACCTTCGACGACCCGAAGGGCAGGGAAACGGACCTGTACCGCCTCAAGGCCGGCCAGGTCCGGGCCCTCTACCCGTGGGCGACGGTGCGCTCACTCAGGCGCGAGCGCGGGCAGTGGGTGGCGTCATGACGGCCGCTGCTGGGAGAGGTACGCCTGGGCCAGCTCGTCGACCAGGTCCTGCACCGTCCGGTCCTGCTGCACCGCGAGCAGCTTCAACGCCTTGTGCGTCGAGGCCCGGATCGCAACGTTCACCCGCCGCTCGGGCGGGGCGGTCTCCTGTGCCGTCACCGTCGTGTGTTCCTGTGGTGATGTGGTTGTGTGAGATTGTGACGCCTGGGGGCGAGGCACGTCGTGGGCGCGCCGCGCCACGCCCAGGATGGAGTTGGCGTCCGTCACCTTCTTGCTCATGCCAGAACCTCCAGTTCCCGCAGGGCCTGCTCGAAGGGCGGCGTGAGGTCCCGGGGGATCAGGTTGCCGAACGCGCGCTGGTACCCCACCGCCTTGCGGACGTGGGCGACCACCGGGTACCCGAGTTCCTCCAGGACCCCGGGCATGCTCGCGCTGACGTTGTCGTTGTCCAGGCGGTTGAGGATGAAGCCGAGCTTCGCCCCCTCGACGAGTTCGGCCTCGCCCAGGGCGGCCACCGTCTCCTGCACGCGGTCGACCTCGCCGGCACCCGGCAGCAGCGGCACGATCAGGACGTTCGACTGCCGGGCCGTGTCGCGCAGGATCCGGGTGTCGTTCGGCGGGGTGTCGATCACCAGGAAGTCCACGCCGCTCCCCAGTTGCGCCGCCTGGATCGGGCCGATCACCCGGTAGGGAAGGGTGACGCCGCCCGCCTCGGCGTTGTGCTGCCACCCCATCGCCGAGCCCTCCGGGTCCCGGTCGAGCAGCGCGACCGCAAAGCCCGCCTCGCCGAGCACCTGCGCGATGCCCACCGACAGCAGCGTCTTCCCGACGCCGCCCTTCCTGCTCAGCACACTGATGATTCTCACACCCTCACTATCCCACACTTCCACCAAATTACACAGCCTCACTCCTGTGATTGTGTGACGCTGTGACGGGGGAGCAGAGCTGTGCGACCTGCCCGTTGTGGAGAGAGCACGCGAGGCCGCACCGGTTTGAAGCGGCCGAGTACCTAGCGTTTCGCCCGTGCGGGGACAGGCTGCGTCCCGGCTTTGTCGGCCGCCAGACGCTGAGCGTTCAGGACCGCGTGATGACTGCTCCGGACGCGAGGTGTGACCACTACTTCCCGGTGGGGGAGAGGAGAGGGCATGGGAATTAAGAGCAAGCGGGTGGCCTTCACCTTCGATGAGCTGAGCCTGAGGACCCTGGAGGAGGTGCAGGACGAGGGGCACTTCGGGGAAAGGCCCGTGGTCTTCAGCCCCCACCTCCCGCCCCTGCGCGCCTTGCCGGAGGTGTCCTCGCCGCTGCTGGAGTTGATGGACCGGCTCGACGCCCAGGGCTGGCAGTACAAGCTCACGAGCGCCCTGGTGAACGGAGAGCGCTGTTACTTCGCCCGGGTATGGAGAGCCGACGCCCTGGGGTGCGGCCGCAAGGTTCGGGCCCAGACCCGGCATGAGGCGCTCGCCCGGGCGTGGGAGGCCGCGCAGGCCGTGCGCCGCACCCGGGAACGCAACGCGAAGGCACGGGCCGCCCGAGGAGCGCGAGATGACTGAGCACCCCCGCCGCGCCCGCGAGGAGCGCCACGCCCGGCAGATCGAGAGCCTGCGCGTTCTGCGCCGCGAGGTCCGGCGCGCCTCGCGCGAGATGGGCGACCTCCTCTCGGCCGCCCGCGTCGGCGCCGCCCGGACCCGCGAGCGGCTCGGCTACGTCCCACTGCCCGACCGCGTCCCGCACTACCTGCACGACCTGGGCCTGCACGCCCCCGAGGAGCCCGTATGAACTGGCCCGTTTTGATTCCCGACCTTCACGGGAGGAGCGACCTCCTCGACGTGGTGCTCACGGCGTACCCGGATCGCCCCCTCGTGTTCCTGGGCGATCTCGTCGACCGGGGCCCGGACGCGCCCGGTGTGGTGGCCCGCGTGCGCGCCCTCGTCGAGTCCGGCCGCGCGACCCTGTGTCTGGGCAACCACGACCACCTGTTCGCACACGGGATGAGGACCAAGGCCCTGTGGAACCTCCAGACCGTGTTCCAGTGGCCGGACCTCGCGGCCGGCCGCGCCGATGCCGAGTGGCTGCTCGAGCACGGCGTGCACTGGCACCGCGTGGGGCACGTGTACCTCTCCCACGCCGCGCCGCACGTGCCGGGCTCGGGAGGCTGGGGCGCGAACACTCACCCCGATCACCTGTGGGGCCGCCCCGACGTGGAGCGCAAACTCGGCCGCAACCCGCTGCCCCGGGGCTGCACGCTCGCCGTGCACGGTCACACGCCCACGCGGACGATGCGCGGTGACCGGGCCGACCTGCCCCTGCTGCTGACCTGGCCGGACGGAACGCAGGCGGTCTACCTCGACACGTACGCCTGGAAGTCCGGCGTGCTCGCCACCCTCGACCTCGCGGACCTGGGCGCGCAACTTCACACCGTGGACGGGAGCCGCCCCGCTGCCCGCCTGCCCGTGGGGGAACACACCGCCCTCGCCCGCCTGACCTAATCCCCGGAGTGACCCGTGAAGTCCATGCCCGCCATGCCCGACGAATACCTCCTGCTCAGCGTCCTGTGCGCCGTGCCCCTCTCGGCCGTCCAGAGTCTCGAACTCGCGGGGCTGCGCGTGCCCGACGAGCCGAAAACGATCACGCCGATGGCCGACGAGCACCGCGCCCTGCTGCGCCGCCTGACCCGGGAGGGCCGGATGCGGTGGGTGCCCTACGGACCAGACGGGGGCGGGTACATCCTGACCGAAACGGGCACCGAGACCATCGACCGGTACTTCGAGCGCCTCGGCCCCGCCCACGCGCCCCGCCGTGGACCCGCCCTCGGCGAGCTCGCCCGCCTCCGCCTGGCGGCCCAGCGCACCCGGCTGCTCGACACCCTGCACGACCACGTCCAGGGGCAGGCGTGACGAACCGCTCGCCTGGCCTGCCCCCCTACCTCGCGAGGCAGCAGGACGCCGACCGCAACCGCCGCGCCCGTCAGTTCCGGCAGTTCGAGGTCGGCGCCGAGTTCCGCTTCCAGCCGAGGAAGGGACGGCACGAGCGAACCGGGCAGCTCGTAACAGTCGTGCGCCCACCCCGCAATGACGTGCGCCACCCCAGCCTGCGGGTGCGCTTCCCGGACGGGCACGAGGAAGCGGTGGCCCCGGGCCAGCTCCAGCCGGTGGAAAAGCCCGCGCCCTTCCGGGACCGTCCCGTCCCCCCCGAGGACCCGCCTGCCGTGGTGGACGCCCGCAGCCGCCCGGCCTGGACCAACCTGCTGGGCCTGCTCGACGAGCTGCACGCCTTGGATCAGGACCTCGCCGCACGCGGGATGCTCCCACCCGAGGACCTGGAGCACCCCCTCCGAGGGCGCGAGCCTCTCGACGCCGCCGTGCGCCACCGCCTCGCGCTGCTCGCGGGGATGACCCTGCCCCAGGGCTCCAGTGCGGAGGAGAAGCGGGCCCTCGCCGAAGAATTGCGCCGCCACGCCGAGCTCGACGCCATGAGCCGCCGCGCCCTCCTTCCGGGCCGCAGCCACGTTCCCGGAGCTGCCCGCCTGGTCCCGCCCCCCGCGCGCCCCAAAACGGCCACCCGGACGCCCCTGACCTCCGAGCAGCTCGATCAGCAGACCCGCCGGATGCACAACGTCATCGCGCGCTGCATTCACCGGCGGTACTTCGTGGACGACGCCGTACGCGTGGACGGCCCGAAGATCGGCCGGCACGTCCGCCGCGCGATCCGGGACGCGGGCCGGGCCGAGGACGTCGCCATCGAGCAGCCCGCGAGGCGCGATCCCCGCCCCAGCGAGCTGCACCGCGAGGCCTCGGACGCCTACCGGTCGATGGTCACCTCCGCCCTCGAGGTGTCTGCCCTCCTGATGCGCGGCCGGCTCGACGAGGCCCACGCCGTGCTCGAGCGCCACCGCGAGCACCGTCACGAGTACCGACAGGCCAGCCGCGAGGTCGAGGCTCTGCGGCCCCAGTTCCACACCGGCCGCTACTTCCGGGGCGACATCCTCTCCGTGCGCGACGAGCACTATGACGAGCAGCAGGGCTACCAGGGCATGACCCAGCACTACACCCGGCTCACCATCGTGTACGGGGAGGACGGCCACTCGGTGATCGTGGCGAACGCAGCCGAACTCGAGGCGGCGACCGGCCTGCGGGTGGGCCCCCTGGGCTGGCGTGACCTGTGCCGCTGGATCGAGGACACCAGTGACCGCCACGACGGCAAGAAGCCGGGCCGCCGCGCACACGACGACGAGCACCCCATCTACCGGGAGCAGGAGGGGAGCCTCGTCCTGCGCGTGTCGGTGCAGCAGCAGTACCCGTACCTGACGGACGCGCTGGAGTGCATCCGCCTCGCGCTGCCCGCCGAGTTCAACGACGTGCTGGACGAGGAGATCCCTGAGTGGCGACCGGCACGGGGCTTTCACCCGCCGCCCGAGCCCCGGCAGGCCCCGTTAGAGTGAGCCATGACGGAGCCGTACCTGGAGATCCTGGAGGA
The DNA here is from genome assembly GCF_025997855.1 of Deinococcus aetherius. Lineage (NCBI taxonomy): Bacteria > Thermotogati > Deinococcota > Deinococci > Deinococcales > Deinococcaceae > Deinococcus > Deinococcus aetherius. Next base: position 36,731 of record NZ_AP026564.1, on the reverse strand, counting down.
CGAGGTGCTGAACGCCAGGAGTGCCCGCGAGCTGCTCAGCCGGGTGGAGGACTATCCGGCGGGCAGCGAACGGTTTGAGCGCGTACAGGCCCAACTTCTCGCCGACCTGGCCGGCCTCGCTCTTCAAGACCTGGACCTCGACGACGTGGACGACCCTCCCCGCTGAGGGGGACTTGACAAAACACCGACACAAAGGTCTTAATTTTCTTTAAGTTCCCCAAACTCTACCCACACGCCACCGCCTGAGCGCAGGGGTTTGCCGTGCAGGCGATCCTAGACCACGGTTCTCGGTGACGTGTCCAGCAACAACTGGAACACCTGATCGACACCGTCCAGCGCGTTTGTGACGACCCCACCACCGTTGCTGTCCAGGCCGATGGTCATCTGATTTCCCTCCTCGCCGACGTAGAGCGAGAACACGCGAGGCTGGGTTTTGATGCCCTGTGGGTACTGCAACTCGTACTCGCCGGTCGCGAACCTGCCACTGACGGATGCCGGCTTGCGTCGCCGGAGCTCGCCGCCTTCCGCCGCGACTTCCCGTTCCATACTCCCGACGACGTCGGAGAGGAACAGGGTCAGCCGCTGCTCGAACGCCGCCCTGTTCTGCTCCGCCTGCCGAACGGCTTCGACAACCTCTCTGAATCTCGCCATGCACCGCATTGTCCCACCCGGCCGCTTTCCTGGGTGTGCGCCTGCTCCACCGGCCCGCCCTCGGTGCGGGGGAACGTGCAAGGCGCGAGGTCCTGAGTTCAGGGGCCCCGTGCAAGTCACGGGGAGGGACAGGCCCCGAAGAAGCCACTTAATACAAAACCCGTGGTGGTGCATGACGGCCCGGTTGAAGACACCGGGCCGCAGCGCCGCCTTCGTGCACGTCACCCGGAAGGAGGTGAGACACCATTGCCACTGCATCACGCCCCCCAGGCCGCCCGACCAAGTACAACGAGGAGCTGGTCAAGAAGCTGTGCAAGATGCTGGAGGCCGGGAACCCGGTCACGGTCGTGTGTGACCGCCACGGCATCAGCGAGAGCACGTTCCACCTCTGGAAGCAGAAGAGCGACGAGGCGGAAGAAGCGGAGGACCGCGCCTCCCCCTTTTTCGGATTTTCGGAGAGGGTCCGAGCTTCGCAGGCCATCGCCGAGGAAAAGGCCCTCAAGATCGTCTGGGACGCTGCCGTGGGGGGACGCAAGGTCACGAAAACAGTCGTCAAACGCAAGGCGCTGGTGCAGGACGAACCCGATCCCGACTGGGGCCCCGGCTCCGAGAGAAGGCGGCTGGTCATGGAAACGGACCGCACCCTGCTGGAGGAGGAGACCACCGTCACCACCTACCAGACCCTGCCCAACCCCAGCCTCGCGCGCTGGTTCCTCGAGCGGCGCAACCGCAAGGACTGGGGGAACAGCCTCTCGCTCACCGGCGAAGGCGGGAAGGGGCCGATCCGCTACCGCGACGAGGGCAAGCTCGACCTCGGGAAGTTGAGCGATGACGAGCTCGACCACCTCGAGAAGCTCTACGAGAAAGCCGAAGCCGGAGCTGGGGCCGCAGACGAGCCTGGAGCAGATCAGGGCTGAGAAGGCCCGGCGCCGCCTGGGGGAGTTCATCCGGCAGGGCTGGCACGTCCTCGAGCCCGATACCCCCTTCGCGGACAACTGGCACATCGACGTGCTGTGCGCCCACCTGGAGGCGGTGGCCGCCGGGATCGCCACGCCGGACGGCATCAAGCGGCTCCTCATCAACGTGCCCCCAGGGCACATGAAGTCGCTGATCGTGAACGTCTTCTGGCCCGCCTGGGTGTGGCTGCGCCGCCCGGGCTGGCGCGCGCTGTTCCTCTCCTACGACAGCGCGGTGGGCGTGCGTGACTCGGTGAAGTGCCGCGACCTCCTGACCTCGCCCTGGTATCAGGAGACGTTCCGGCCCGAGTGGACCCTCAAGCCCGACCAGAACGAGAAGTCCTACTACTTCAACACGGCGCGCGGCTTCCGCCTCTTCCTGACCGTGGGCGGGGCGAACACGGGTCACCGGGGCGACGCCATCGTGGTCGACGACCCGATCAGCGCGCTCGATGCCCAGAACCCCAAGGCCCGCCAGGCGGTCGTCGACTGGTGGGACAAGGCGATGGGGAGCCGCCTGAACAACCTGGAGTACGGCGCCTTCGTCGTGATCATGCAGCGCCTGCACGTCGAGGACCTCTCCGGGCACATCCTCGCCCAGTCGGGCGATGACCATGCCGAGGGCGGCTACGACCACGTGTGCCTGCCCTCCGAGTACGACCCGGCCAAGGCGAAGCGGCCCACCTCCATCGGCTGGAGCGACCCGCGCACGCAGGCCGGGGAGCTGCTGTTCCCGGGTCTGTTCCCGAAGACGGCCCTCCAGGCGGCCCGCAAGAAGCTGGGCAGCGCCGATTACAGCGGGCAGCACCAGCAGGACCCGGTGCCCGCCGAGGGCAACATCTTCAAGCCGTGGTGGTGGCGGTACTGGATCCCCAAGGACCGCACCGACCTGCTGCACCAGCCCATCCGCGTCAAGCGGGGAGAGGAGTTGATCGAATGTCCCATCCGCGTGCTGCCCTACACGCTCGCCGAGCTGCGCGCCCTGGCTCCCGGTCAGTTCTTCAGCGAGCTGATGCAGAGCTGGGACATGTCCTTCAAAGACACGAACGCGAGCAGCTTCGTGGTCGGGCAGGTCTGGGGCTCCGTCGAGGCGGACTCCTTCCTGCTTGACCAGGTGCGCGACAAGTGGGACCTGCCTGCCACCATCGCGCAGCTCCTCGACCTCACGGCTCGCTGGCCGCAGGTCACCGGGAAGTTGATCGAGGACAAGGCGAACGGCCCGGCGGCCATGCAGATGCTGCGCGGCCGGGTGGGGGGAATGCTCCCGGTCATGCCGTACGCCTCCAAGGAGGCCCGCGCCACGGGCGTCACGCCGCTCGTCGAGGCCGGGAACGTGTACCTGCCGCACCCGCGACTGTTCGCCTGGATGGACCCTCTGCAAACGAACCTGACAGCCTTCCCGAACGGCCTGAAAGACGAGATCGACGTGATGACCCAGTACCTGCAACGCGCCGACGCGGCGGCGAACGCGGGCGAGTACGAGAGTTCCAGGGTGCGCGGCACCCGGGGGAGGTGATGAATGGCGAAGGTAAAAATCGAGCGTACCGTCCACGCCGAGCCGTCTGAGCGTGTGTTCACCGAGTGGAACCCGGACCTTGTCCGGGGCGCCTTCCGGCGCGCCGAGACCGGCTCCATGCGCCTGGCCGCCGACCTGTGCGACACCGTCCTCGCGGACGACCGCGTTACCGGGGCGCTCGGCAGCCGGGTGAAGGGCCTCCTCGGGCTCGGCTTCGGCTTCGAGCCCGCTGAGGGGGCGGCGAGGCGCACGCCGATCATCAAGGCTTCCGAGCACGACTGGTGGAAAGCCAACCCCGAGAGCGAGCTCGATCAGGTGCTGCGCTGGGGCATCTTCTTCGGCCTCGGTCCCGGTCAGCTCGTCTGGACCCAGGACCGCCAGACCGGCCGGATGCTGCCCGTGCTGAAGTTCTGGCACCCCCGGCACCTGCGCTTCGACCCCGTGACGCGCGGATGGTTCATCAACACGGCGGAGGGTGAACGGTCGTTCACCCCGGGGGACGGCACCTGGGTGCTGTACGCCCCTTACGGGATGCACCGCCCGTGGGCGCAGGGCGTGTGGCGGGCCTGCGCGCTGTGGTGGATGCTCAAGGAGTACGCGAGGCAGGACTGGGCGAGCTACAGCGAGCAGCACGGCAGGCCCATCAAGGTGGGGCACGCCCCGGACACGGCCAGCAAGGAGGCCCGCAAGGCCCTGGCGGCGGACCTCTCGGACCTCGGCAGCGATACCGCCATCGCCCTGCCCCCCGGGTACGACCTGAAGCTCGTCGAGGCCTCGGCGAACACCTGGGGCACCTTCAAGGCGCAGATCGACTCGGCGAACATGGGCATGGCGATTGCGGTCGCGGGGCAGAACCTCACCTCGCAGGTGACCGCCGGCAGCCACAGCGCGGCGAGCGTCCACAACGACATCCGCCTCGACCTGATCGAGAGCGACGGCGAGAGCCTGAGCACCACCCTGCACGAGCAGCAGTGGTCGTGGTGGACGGAGTTCAACTTCGGCGAGCGGCGGCTCGCGCCCTGGCCGAAGTGGGACACCACTCCGCCGGAGGACCTCAAGGAACTCGCGACCACACTGAACACGGCGGGCGACGCCTTGAAAAAGCTCGACGCCCTGGGCGTGGACGTGGACCCGCTGCTCGAGCGGTTCAAGCTCACGCGCAGGCCTGAGGCAGCCCCGAAACCGGGCGTGCAGGCCCGCGTCCACCAGCTCGCCGCCCGGCCGAGCAAGGTCCCGGACGGCGTCCTGGCGTGCCTGGTGCCGGACCCGGAGGTCGCGCAGGCCCTGGCGCAGGAGGGGGGCGAGGCGTGGGGGGAGCTGCACCTGACGCTGGCGTTCTTCGGGAAGGTGGACGACCTGGACCCGACTGCCCTACGCGGCCTGCAAGGCGAGCTGCGGACCGCTGCCGAGAACCGCGACGACCCGGTGACGGCGGTGATCGGCGGTCTGGGGCGCTTCAGCCTGCCGGAGAAGGACGCCTTCCACGCCACGGTGGACGCGCCGGCGCTCCTCGCCCTGCGCGAGGACGTGCTCGACCGGGCGCGCGAACACGGCCTGGAGGCCAGCAGCCTGCACGGCTTCACGCCGCACATCACGCTCGCGTACCTCGACGGGGACGCGCCCAACCCGCTGCACCGGCTGACCCCCATCGACACGGTGTTCACCGAACTCCAGCTCTGGGTAGGCGCCGACCGCTACGCCTTCAGCTTCGGCCAAGAGACCCACCGGGGCCGCCTGCCACCCCCGGAGGAGGACCCATGAAGAAGTCCCTGATCACCGCGACCCTCGCCCTGGCGCTCAGCGCCGCCCCCTCGGCCCGCGCCAGCCCCGGCTACCTGCTCAGCGCGCCCAGCCGCCCCGCCCGGCCCACGCGCCTGAACGTGAACATCCCCATCGGCTCTGAGCCGCCCACCGAATTCCACATCTGGGCGTACGGCCCGGTGGAGACGGTGTACGGAACGTTCCAGTTCACGAGGCGCAGCGGCGAGCTGTGCATGGCCTTCGCCCAGGAATACGGCAACGACCTGTTCTTCGACTACGACCACGCCTTCTGGGCAGAAGGCGGGGCGCCGGACAAGGGCAAGGCGGCCGGGTGGTTCCGGCTGGAGTTGCGCACGGACGGCCTGTGGGCGACGAACATCACCTGGACCCCGGCGGCCGCGCAGGCCATCCGCGACAAGGAGTGGCGCTACTTCAGCCCGGCCCTCGACGCGGACACGACCGGAGAAATCACCCGGATCTGGAACGTTGCCCTCACGAACCTGCCCGCCACCCACAATCAAACGCCGCTGGTGGCCGCCAACGTGCGCGACTTCCGCACGCCGGACCACCAGGCGAGCGTCAGCCTGGACCGTCTGTACGGGCTGCTCTGCAAAGCCCTCGACGAGCGGTTCCAGAGCGTCTGGCTCGTGGAGGTGTTCAACGACCACGCGGTCTTCGAGTACGCCGGGCGGCTCTGGAGCGTGCCCTACACCGTGCTCGGCACGGCCGTCACCCTCGGCAGCGACGCGACCGAGGTAGCCCGCCAGTACATCCCCGTCCAAGGAGGACAGACCATGCGCACCCTGCTCACCGCCCTGGGCCTCGCGGCCACCGCCACCGAGGCCGACGCCCTTCACGCCCTCAACATCCGCCTCGCGGAGGGCGAGAGCCTTCAGCGCCAGCTTCTCTCCGCCACCGGCCAGACCGACACGCAGGCCGCGCTGGGCGTCGTCGCCGCGAACGCCCAGGCGGCCACCCTGCTCTCGGCGGCGCAGGTCCGCATCGGCGACCTGGAGACCGAGCAGCGCACCACGCGCCTGAATGCCCTGATCACCCAGGGCAAGCAGGATCGGAAGCTCACGCCCGCGCTGGAGACGTGGGCGGCCGGACAGACCGTCGAGGCGCTGAGCGCGTTCCTGGAGCACGCGCCGGTGATCGCCCAGCTCAGCGCCGACCCGGTAACGCCCCCCGCCGCCGACATGGATCTGGGCGGCGACCTTCCCGCTGAGCCGCTGCGCTTCAACGGCAAGACCTGGGCGGAAATGTCCGGCGCCGACAAGCACAACCTGCACTTCACGGACAAGGCGACCTACGACCACCTGCGCGCCGACCACCTGAAGCGTAGCGGCCAGGGCTGAAGCCCTCCACTCACCCCAGCCGCCGGGTCTGTGTGACCGGCGGCTCATTCGTGCCGCCCCCCGGCCCTCCGCCCTCTCACGTCCAGGAGGACACCCATGCCCGTAACCCGGAAGAAGGACATCATCATCCCCGAGCTGCTCGAAGACGCCATCAAGGGCGAATTCGCGGGGATCAACGCCCTGTGGGGCAGCAAGGCCGTCAAGGTAAACGGCAGCCTCGGCAGCACGAAGAAGGGCGAAGTCGTGCAGGTGCCGTACTTCGGCAACCTCGGCGAACTCGAAGACCTGGCCGACGACGAGGGCGGCGACGGCGCGCTGCCCGCACTCACCCCCGCCAAGCTCACCATGACCAGCGAGGAAGCCCGCGTGCACCACTCAGGCAAGGCCTTCGAGGTCACGGAGTGGGCCGAGATGTCGATCTCCTACGCCGACCCCTACGCGGAGGCGGCACGCCAGTTGCGCGAGGCCGTGTTCCGCCGCGCGGACAAGGCCCTGATCGACGTCGCCCGCACCACCGACCTGGTGCTCGACCTGGTGACCAACCCCATCGACGGGAAGAGCACCCTGGGGTACGACGGCGTGGTCAAGGCGAAGTACCTGTGGGGCGACGAGGGGCAGAGCGTCAGCAGCATGACGATGCACTCCAAGGTCGGCGCGGACGTCGAACTGCTCAAGGACGGGGACGGCAAGCCGCTCGTCAGCGACGCCATCCAGGGCCAGGGGGCGCGCCGCTTCGTGGGCGTGCCGTACACGCTGAGCGACAAGCTCACCATCGCGGGCGCGACTGAGGCGGACCGCAAGTACGAGACGCTGCTGGCGCGCGACAACAGCATGCTGTTCTGGTACAACGGCGACTTCCAGGTGCAGACCGACAAGGACATCCTCACCGACTCCCGGGTGGCGGCCGTGCACATCTACTGGCTGGCGCATCGCTACAAGCGCATGCCCGGCAGCACCCGCACCGGCGTCGCCAAGATCGTCAGCAAGTGAGGGCAGGCCCGGGCCACTGGGCCTGTGCTCGTTGCTGATCCGCCCTCTCTTCAAAGGAAGGTGATTCACATGGGGGTAGGCACTCTCCGGAGGCACTACCGCAACAAGGTTCTCTCCCGTGAACAGGCGGGCGAGGACGCCACCGCGATGGTCTATCAGGCCAAGGCAGAGGCCATCGCCGGGTTCGCCCTGCCGCGCAGATTCGTCTCCGACCGGATTCGCAAGATCCTGGTCGAGAAGAACCTCACCACGCTCGACGACCTGAACGGCGCCTCTGTGGCCGAGGTGTCCGAACGCACCGGCCTGAGCAAGATGGACGCGGGCAAGGTCGTCAAGGCCGTCGAGCGGGAGGTCGCCCTGCGCGCCGACGACCAGGTGCGGCTCCTCGCGGACTTCCCCTTCCAGGCGGAGCTCGTGGCCGCCGGGTACACGACCGGGGCGAGCATCGAGGGCCTCGACGAGTCCGAACTCGCCGACATTCCCGATGTGGGCGAGCCGGGGGCCCGCGTGATCGTCGCGTACCAGGACGGCCTGCTCGACGTGCCCTTCCCCGAGAACGTGCCCCACCTGGTGCGTCTCGGCGAGCTGGGCATCCGGGGGCCGAAGCAGCTCGCGCTCTACACCGCCGACCAGCTCCGCGCCTTTGGGATGACGGAGCAGGAGGCGGCCGAGGTCGTCGCCTACCGGGAGGCGGTGGGAGCCCCGGCGCCGGTTCTCGGCGAGCCCGGCACACCCGGCACCGCCGCAGACGCCCAGGACCTGCCGCCGCTGGAGTTCGAGCAGGGATTGAACGACAGCCAGCAGCAGCCGGTCACACCGACGAGCGATCCGACGGCGACGGTGGGCACGCAGGGCGAGAACGCCACCGGCACGGCGGACTGAGGCGTGACGGCCTACGCCTCGGAGGCTGAGCTGCGGGCCTACGCGGTGGGCCTCACCCTGCCCGCCGAAGTGGGGGGCGCCCTGGCGCAGGGCAACCACTGGGCCACCCGGCAGGTCGAGAAAGTGGAGGCCAGCCCGACCGGGGGCGCGCTTCAGGACGTGAAGTACGCGGCCTGCGCCCACGCGCTGGGCATCCTCGCCGGGAACGGGCTGATCACCGTAGCCGAGCAGGCGGCCGAGAGCTTCGAACTCGGCCCGCTGAAGTTCAAGCTCAGCAAGGCGCAGACGGTGAGCCTGCCCGATTTCGCCACGAAGGCGCAGCAGCACCTCGACGATGCCGGGCTGAGTGCGGGGGGTGAGGACCAGATTGAGGTCGTCACCCGGGTGCGGAGGCGCTGGTGAGCTTCCAGATTCCCAGCAAGGCCTTTGTACAGCGTATCGGGCGGCCCGGCGTGCAGGCGGTGCTCGCCTCCGACCACGCGCAGGACGTACTGATCCGGCGGCCTGGTGTGGCGGACGTGCCCGCGCGGGCGCTGTTGCTGCCGTGGAGCGACGAGGGCAGGGGAGGGGCGGACGCCAAGGCGCCGGAGGTCCGTTCGGTGGCGTGGTTCGGCCTGCTCCTTCACGGCGCGCCGGTCTCCTCGCTGGGCTTCTCGCTGGTGACCCTGGGCGGGCAGGTGTTCACCCCGGACAGTCCACCCGAGAACGCGGGGGGTGCGGACGTGGCCTGGCTGCTGCGGCTCACGCCCCTGCACGGGCGCACCCGCGTCTCCACACTGACCTTCACCCTCTCCGGCCCGGGTCTCGTGACCGACCCCGAGACCGGCAACAAGCGGCCCGCGTCCGGCGCAGCGGTCGAGGTGCCCGTCCGCCTCACCGCCACCACCGACCCCCGCATCCGCGAGACGGTGGGCGCCGATCAGGCCGAACTCGTCCTTGTCGGGCGCTGGGGCAGCGTCGAGCACCCGCAGGCACGCCCGGCGAACGTGGGGTGGGGGTCGTCCTCGCCGCTGGAGCTGGACGGGCAAAGGGGCAGGCTCACCCTCGCGCTGGCGTGGCCGGACGAGGACCTCGCGCAGGAGCGGCAGTTCGGAACCCGGTTTCTCGCCACCTGGAGGACCACATGACCCAGTCACCCATCCCCGAGGCCCTCAAGCGCGTGCTTGTGCGCGAGGACACCACCCTTGACGCGGCGGCCCAGATCACCGTGGACTACACGGGCGGCGGGGACATCGCCCACCTCGTGCTCAACCCCGAACACGCCCCACCCGAGGCCGTCGAGGGCTACCGCATCCGCGCGGCGATCAGCGCGGCGCTGGAGGCATAGGTGACTCGCAGGCAGAAGAAGACCGCGCTGGACAGGCTCCTTGCGCGCGTCACCGTCGTGGAGACCCCAGACCAGCAGGAGGCTGTGGTCTACGTGGTGCAGGGGCGGGCGCGCAACACCACCGTGCACCTCGACCCGGCCAGGGTCAGTCACCAGGAGCGTCATGAGGTCACCCTGCGTGGCGCGGCCCTGCTCATCCTGGATGGGTTCAGTGGCTACAACGCCACCGTCCGCCGGGCCTACGGGACCTTCGAGAAGGAGCAGCGCGAGTATGACCGGGCCAGGGCCGGCGCGCTGGCCGAGATCGAGGCCCTGCTGCACCAGATCCATCCGTACGCCCCGCCCGAGGACCAAGGGGCCGGATGACCGTCCGCGTCACCCTCGACTTCGGGACCCTCGACGCCCGCGCGGACCAGGCCCTCAAGGCCACCACCGCCCGGGTCGGGGAGCGCACGCAGGCGCTCCTGCGCGCCCGCGTCTGGACCTGGCCGAACGTCACCGAACGGAGAAACGGCGAGCTGGCGGGGTTGACGCGCAACATCATCGACGAGGGGACCCTGGCCGCCAGCCAGTCGGAACCGCGCCGAATGGGTACGCTGAACTACCGCCTCACCTGGGACGCTGACCACGCCGCCGCCGTCTTCCTCGGCGCGGTGTTCAGGAAGCGCGCGGGGAGCCTCCCGGCAAGGAATGCGCCGCTCGCGGCCATCCGCAGCCTGAATCTGCCCGAGGAGTTCGCCAAAGCCTGGAGGAAGGGATGAGACAGCTCACTCTCCCGGAGCTGCGCGAGGCAGTCGAGTGGGCTCTCGCGGACGCGGACGTTGTGCTCGGCACCTACCGCTACCCCGGGGGGCAGGAGACCCCAGCCCTGCACGTCGGTGACCCTCCTGAAGGCGTCACCGTCCGGGGCCTGGAAATCCTGATCCCCGCCACCCCCGAGCCCACGGTGATCAGCACGTTTGCCGGGGCCATCACCATCGACCACTACCCGGTGCGCGCCGTTTCCCACGACGGGAGGACGCTGACGCCGGTGTGGCAGGCCCTCGCCACGGCCTTTCGGGGCACCCCAGCCCCGCAGGTGTTGCAGGCCACCGACCGCTACCCCGACCAGATGCTGGTCACCATCACGCCCTGAAGGAGGGCCCCACCATGACGTACACCGCCGCACAGCTCCAGCAGAAGGTCACCCTCGGCCGCGAGTCCATCTTCCGCGTCGCCCTGGTCAAACCCGACGGCACCACCGACACCTCGGCGAACCACAAGGAACTCTCGCTCGCCTCCGAGACCACGGTTGGCTTCGAGAACAAAACCATCTCCTTCTCGAACTTCGCCTCCGGCGGCGACGACGTGGAAATCCCTGTGGGTGAGACGGGCGTGCTCGAACTGAGCGAGATGCAGTGGATCAAGGACGATCCTGCCCTCGTGATCATGGAGACGGCTGCCCGCAACAAGACGCCCGTCTCCTACGAGTTCCTGCCCGAGGGCGTCGGCGCTGGCAAAGCCATCTACAAGGGTTCGATGACCGTGAACTCCTGGGTCATCAAGTCGGCCTCCAGCGCCACGGTCACGGTCCAGAACCCGAAGATCGCTTCGAACGGAATGCCCGACAAGGGCGACCAGCCCGCGTGATCTGGCGCGACGCCTGGGAGGATGCGCCCGGCGTTGTCGTCATGAGCGAACACGGCGTGCAGCAGGGGAAGCTGCACGCCGTCGTTCTCGCCCTGCGCCTGGACGCGCTCCCCGCCGCCGCGACGCTCACCAATGAGCATGGCGCCCAGGTCCGCGTCCGACTCCCCCGCGACGTGGACCCCTTTTCCATCAACACCCGCATCCCACTGACCGTGGAGGTCACAACATGAGACACAGCAAGCTCGCTTTCGGTACTCAGTCCCGTAAGACCCTGCCCTTCACCCTCGCCGGGCTCGTCTTCTTCACCCGCCCGCTCACCGTGGACGAGGACCTGTCGCTCTCGGACGTCGGGGACCGCTACGACCTGGAGACGCTCGAACCGCAGGAGACGGTGGCGTTCCTGGACGAGCAGCTCGTCATCGTCGCGGACCTGCTCCAGAGCCGCGTCCAGGGCGAGCCCCAGCCCCTCGTGACCGCAGGCTGGGCCGGCATGAACCTCGGCGCCTCGAACCTGGCGAAGGTGCTCCACTTTCTGCGCACCGGCCAGCGCCCCGAGGGCCCGTTCGAACTCGGCGCGTGGGAGGAAGAAACCTTCACTGTGCAGGACCGCGAGTTCCGGCCCCTGCGCCCGTCCTTTGCGGAGCAGCGCGAGGCCGCCATGATCGGTGCGGCGAAAAGCACCCGCGAGGCTATCGAGGGCGGGCTGGCGTTCCTCGCCCTGCTGCTCACGAACCGGGCGGTGGACGAACAGCCCGTTGAGGTGGCCTGGCTGCGCGCCAATCTGGGCACGCCGGACGTCACCGCGCTGACCAGCTACCTCCAGAACGGCCCGCAGCAGGAGGCAGCCCCAAACGCGCCAGCGGAGGCCGCCTCGGCGGACGGGTCGAGCGCCTCCGCAGCCTGAGCGCCCAGTACGCGCGGGCGTACCACACCCCACTACACGAGGTATTCGCCCTGCCGGTCGCGCTCGTCGAGGAGGGAGTCGAAGAAACCCGGGCCCTGCGCTACATGGACGCGCTGCCGGTCTATCAGTTCATCGCCACCTACCTCAACTCGCACGGCGGCAAGGACCCGAACGCCAAGAAGTTGCCGCAGAGCCGGGTGTACACCCCGGAGGAACTGATGCGGCCCTGGGCGTTGCCCGACTCGCTCACGCCTTTCCGCTTCAACCAGGGGGAAGCGCGCGCGGTACTGGACGCGCTGCCGCACCTGCGCGGCGCCAACTGGGTCTTCCAGGCCCTGATCCACCGGATCATGCCGCTGGACGAGATTGAGCGGGCGGCGGCGAGCTGAGCAGCTACTTGGGGACCGCGATGAGCTTCAGCCCAAGCTCGTCAAGCACCTTCTGCCAGCTCTCAGGCACCTGCCCGGTGCGGCCCGTGAGCATCTTGGCGAGCGCCGGTTGCGTCATGCCGAGGCGTTGAGCAAGTTCCACCTGCGTCAGCTCGCGGTCCTTCATCGCCTCTCGTACCGCCTGACGCACTTCCGGATTCATCCCTCTGATCGTAGCACCAACGTTCATATTGCCAATGTTGACATACTATTGCCGACTTTGCAATAATACCGGGAGCAGAAAAGGGACCTCGCCGTGGAAAGCCGGTCCCCTTCTCTGCGAACTCGGAGGTTCGTATGACAGTGTACGCGGAAGGCGGCGGCAACGATCCCAGGGCCTGTGAGCGGTGCGGCAAAAGGCCGGGCGTCATCATCACCATCGGAAGCGAAACGGGGTTCTACTGCGGAGAGTGTGTCCAGGTGATCATCGCTTTCAACGCGGGCCTGGACCACCTGAAGCAGCTCCTCGATCTGGCGTTGAACGACTGGCTGGACGTGTGGGAGGCCCACCCATCCTTTCACCGCGACTGGAACGAGCTGTTCAGCATGATGGCGGACAACATCGCCCTTGACAGCTTCGTCCTGGGAATCCTCGCCAAGCGCCGGATCGTCCCTCCGCCTAGGGGGCAGCGGTGATTCGCGGCGGCGATGCGTACCGGTCCGGGCATCGCCGCCGCGCCAAGCAGTACGGTGCGGCGGGCAGCTTTGATCGGTGGGACGTGATGCTCAGGTTCGACCGGCAGAAGGGGCGATGCCACTACTGCGGGGAGGTGCTGGAACTCGTGGGGCGGAACAAATTTCAGGTGGACCACTTCATTCCGCTCAGCCGAGGGGGAGCGAACGCTATGAATAACATCGTTTGCGCCTGCCCCGGCTGTAACCGGGCGAAGGGGTCCAAGTTTCCCTGGGACTTCAGGCCCGCGCGTTTCGATGTGGGATGTGGGCGGGATGACTGAGATCAGGACATGCTCCACCTGTCGCGAGGGCAAGCCCGCCACAGGTCAACACTTTCACCCAGGCAAGCGGCCTGGCACCCTGCGGATGCAGTGCAAAGTGTGCACCCGCAGGGTGCAGAGAGAGTGGTACTACCGGAAGCAGGCGTTGAAGCCTCGGCGGGCCGACGAGGTGCCGGAGGGTCACAAACGCTGCTCTTCCTGTGCCTTGATGCTTCCCCTCGACAACTTCTACCTGTTGCGTGGCGTGAACAGACGGGTGTCGGCCTGTAGGTCATGTACCAGGCGGAAATTAAAGGAAAACTACGATGCCCTTCCCAAGGAAGAGCATCAAGCCCGCAACAGGAAAGCTTACGAGCGCCGCAAGCAGAAGCAAGGGCTCAGCCTCGATGCCCCTGACGGCCTGTTGCATATTGCTGTCACGCGCGACGAGGTAAAGACGGCAGCCCTCAAGGCCATCGGGCACGTCCCCTTCCGTATCAGCGGCGTCTACGCCATCCGTAACCTGAAGACCGGTCAGGTCTACGTGGGCAGCGCCCATGACGTGAGGTCTCGCTGGGGTACCCACTTCTGGCGCCTCAATCAGGGAAACCATCATTCCCCACGCCTTCAAAGAGCCTGGAACCGTGACGGAGCTGAATGCTTTCAATTCGACCTGCTGGAGGCAATCAGCGACAGGTCCATTCTTATCCTGGTCGAACAGGCATGGATCGACTTTCTCCATGCCTTCGCTGTCCACGGGGGCTACAACGTCTCCGCCACCGCTGGAAGTACGGCAGGCAGGCCCTCCAGTGAGAAGCAGAAGCAGGTGGCACGGCAACGTGCCCTTGCCTCTGCGCGACCTTACCGGGTGACCTGGCCGGACGGCAGGACGGAGACGGTACCCAACCTTCGCGTCTTCTGTGAGCAGCAGGGCTTGCACCAGTCGGCCATGAGGAAACTGGCAGCCGGGAAGCAGACGGCGCCGCATAGAGGGTTTCGCTGCGCCCGCGTAAGTGACGTATCGGGGTAGGTCCCCCGATTCAGGCGCGTGCCGCCCTTCGGGGCGGTTTAAGCTGCGGCGTGGAACTCGACCCTGAGACAAAAGTCCGCATAGAAGCGGAGGAGGCGTACCGCGCGGAGGTTCGGCGCAGTCAGCCCCCGAGCGTGGACAAGAGGCGACAGAACTTCATCCTGCTCGGCGTACTGGCCGTACTGGCCCTGCTCTACGGGCTCTCTCACGCCTCCTGGCTCGTGACCTTGACGCCCGCGCCGACCCAGCAGCACGCCCCGTAGGGCCACATCAGACCTTCGCGCCGCCTCCGGGCGGCTTTTTCATTGCCGCCCGGAGGTGGTCACCATTTCGACTCTCGTAGGAGCTGCTCACCTGGAGCTTGCCGCCGACACGTCCCGGGCAAGGGCCGATATTCAACAGTTCGCCCGGGACGTGTCGGGGATGCTGGGGAACCTCTCCCGGCCCCTGAAAATTCAGTTCGAGCAGGGGGGCAGATCGAACCCCATCCGCGACAGCCTCAAGGAGACGGAGCAGGCGGCGTCCGAGACGCAACGCCGAATTGACGCCCTGTTCCAGCGGAGTGGCGATTCGGCACGCGCGTCGGCCGAGTCCATCAGGCAGGGCCTCCGCGAGCAGGCCGAGGAAGCCAGGCGGGTGTCCAGGGAGCAGGCCGCTGCCACTCGGGAGGCGGCCCAGGTCGCTCGGCAGGAAACGCAGCAGCAGGCGCAGGCCGCACGGCAAGCTCTTCGGGAGCAGGCCTCAGAGGCCAGGCGGGTGTCCAGGGAGCAGGCCGCTGCCGCCCGCGAAGTTGACCGTGCGACACGGCTGGCCGCCCAGCAGCAGGCACAGGCGGTCAAGCAGTCCCTGCGTGAGCAGGCCGCAGAGGCCACGAGGGTCGCTCGTGAGCAGGCGACCGCTGCCCGGGAGGCCGAGCGAAACGCGAAGCAGCAGGCACAGGCCGAAAAGGCGCTTCAGCAGGCCCTCCAGGAAACAATCCGCAGCCTGGATGCCGAGCAGCGCAGCATACGCAACCTCTGGCAGGCGGGGCGCGTTCTCGGGCCCGAGCTGGTGCAGGCCCAGCGGGACATTCAGGAGCGTGCCCTCGTTGCCACCGCCGCCCTGGACAAGCAGAGCGACGCCTACCGGCGCCTGACCCAGGTCGCGGCAGCGGCCCAGCGCACCCAGGATCAGGCGACAGGCCGAGTGACGCCCGGGGGCTTCTCGGCGGGGGTCGTGAGCGGCATTCAGAACTCCGGGCTGTTCAACCAGCTCGCCGCGAATGCCGGACTGGCGAACACGGCTCAGAACCTCGGCATCGTGTCCCAGGCTTTCACGGGCGCGAAGAAGAGCGCCGTCGAGTTCGGCGGGGCGACGAACGCCGCCGCGATCACCACGGGAGTCATGAGCGCGGCGGGCGCGGGGTTGGCGCTGGGCCTGGGGGCCGTCGCCACAGGGTTCCTCTCCCTGGGCCGGGTGGGGCTGGAGCAGACCAAAACCCTTCAGGGGGGACTCAATACTCTCCAGGCCAACGGCTTGCGGGACCTGGACGGATTTCAAAAGCAGGTCCGGTCCCTGAAGGAGGAGTTGGGCACGGTCGGCAAGAGCCTGAGCGTCGCCAGCCTCACCGCGACGGCCGCCGACCTGGTGAAAGCCAACCTCAGCGCCAGCGACTCCTTGACCGTCCTGGCCGCCAGCTCCAAGCTCGCTGCTGCCGAGAACACGAACCTGAACCAGACGAGCGCGCAGCTCCTGATGAACGTCCGCCAGTACGGCCTGGGCGTGGAACAGGCGGGGCGCGTTGCGGACATGTTCGCCAAGGCCGGGAACCTCGCGGCAGGCACAGCCAACGACTTGAGCCTGGGCTTCGGCAAGGTGGGCGGCACGGGTCTTCAAGCGGGCATCGCAATGAACGACCTGCTGGGAATGCTGGTCGAGCTGGACCTCAAGGGGATGAGCGCCGCCGACGTGGGCGCTGACGCGCTCCGCACGGCCCTCTCGTCCCTCGCGGACCCGAGCGAGAAGGCCAAGGGCATCCTGAAGGGCCTTGGCGTCCAGATCGACGACACCTCCGGCAAGGCTCGCCCGGCGGGCGCCATCATGGCCGACCTCGGCGAAAAGATGCGCGGGATGGGCATCACCTTCAACGCAGCCACCGGGCAACTGGAGGGCAACGGGGAGGCGCTGCGGACCGTCGCCGGCCTGATGGACACCCGGGCCGCTGCCGCCGTCATCAGCCTGACCGGCGAGTGGCGCAAGCACGGCCAGGTCATTCAGGAGAGCGCGGGTTACGCCACCGAGTACGCCGACATCATGAATCAGGGCGTCGAGCCCGCACAGCGTCGGCTCAACACCGCTCTGGAGGACGCGGGGCTGGCCCTTGTCAAGAGCTTTGCCGGGCCCCTGGCGAACCTGCTGGATAAGGTCATCACCCCGGGGATCGAGACGCTGGGGAAGTTCGTCGAGAAGCTGGAGGGCGTCAGGTCGCCCGGCGAGTTGAAGGCCAGCCTCAAGATCACCGCCGAGGACAGCAACACCGTCGCCGTACTTAAGCTCCTGACTGGGGCCGGGGTCGCCCTCTCCACCGGGACCGACGGCAAGGGCGGCGTCGCCGGAATGGCGGCGGGTGCTCAAAAGCAGATCGACGACCTGGTCCGCGCCTTTAACGTGGCGCAGTTACAGGGGGCACTCGTCCAGGCAGGGGTGCTGGAACGGCAATTCAACCCCCTCAAGCAACTGGCACAGGCGCGGGCTATCGGTGCCGACGTGCCGAAGTACCAGCAACTGCTGGCCGACGCCCTCAACAAGAACACGCAGGCAAGTCAGGCTCTGCTGAGAGGCTTGCAGCCGCAGACCGGGACGGGCAGCCCCTCCATGTCCACGGGCGTGGCCGGGCTCTGGACGGCCAACACCATCGCCGCCCTGAAAGACGTGTTCGTCAACGATCCCAGGGTGTCGAGCGACTGCGCCATCATCGCCTCGCGCATCCTCCAGACCATCGGGGTGAGCATCAAGCCCAGCGCCAACGCCGCGCAACTGGAGCGGAACGCTGTCGCCGCCGGGGCGCAGCGGGTGGGCGTCCAGGGGGCGAATACAGGCGATCTCGTGGTCTACAGCTCCGGGAACGGTCGGAAATACGGGGCGACCTCGGGCAAGCACGTCGCTGTCGTCGTGGGGAGGGACAAGAAGGGAAACCTCCTCATCATCGAGAATCCGGGGTCCAGCAACACCCAGGTGGTCCCGATCTACGACACCCAGAACGCAGCCGTCTACCGCTTCAAAGAGTCGCCGATCAGCGCCTCCAGCCCGGCTGGACGCTACGGGACGGCGGGTGCCAGCGCGCCGTCGCCGGTAGCGCCCGCCGACCCGAACGCCGGCCTTAAAAAGGCCCTGGACCAGGGATACCACCTCATCAACCAGTACCGCGCCGCGCTCCGAAGTGGCGGGGAAGTCTGGCAGACCAAGGCAAAGGCGGCCCTCGACGAGTTCTTGAAAAACAACAGGGCCGCCGTGGGCGGGCTCAAGGACGACCTCGCCTCGCTCTCCAGACTCACGTCCGGGCGCACGACCGCCCGCTCGGGGTACGGTCAGGGATACGACCGCTTGAAGGGCCAGCTCGGCGAGGCGGAGTCGCTCTACAAACTCAGCGACGATGCCAGGGGGTACGTCAAGAGCCTGGACGCCATCGCGGTTGCCGCCCACCGGGCCGCTGATGCCGAGGAGAACAAGAACGGCAAGACCCGGAAGTATTACGCCCTCCTCGGCCTCGCGGGAGACGCCACCGGAAAGGCACGCTCCCAGCGCGATGCCCTGCAACGGGATGAGGATCAAGCAGACAGGGAAGGCGAGCGCCGTGCCCGTGAGGCGCAAGGGCGTCGCGCCCGGGTCGCCGAGGCGGCGCGGCAGGGCAACATCACCCTCGCCGAGCAGGAACTCGACCGCCTCCAGCAGATGCGCGAGAACGACCTGCGGGCGGTGGGCAAGAACGCCGAGGCCCGGGTGGCCGTCGAACGGCGCTATGCCGGGCAGATTTACGCCGCCCAGGTTGCGGTCGCCGAGCGGCGCCGCAAGGACGCCCTCGCGGACGCCGCCAACGGCCCCGCGCAGGAGCGCGCGCAGGCCGAGACCGTCGCCCAGAACGCCTACACCGCCACCGTCACGAAAGCCGCCGCCGACCGTGACGCACGGTTACAACAGGTCGAAGAGGAGTCCGAGGAACGCCGGAAAGCCCGGCAGCAACAGACTCAGGCGGTTATCCAGGCAGGTCGTCAACTCGACGTGCAACTCGCCCAGGCTCACCTCAAGAAGTTGGAGGGCCTCCGGGACGCCGACCTGAAAAAGGCCGGGGACAACGCGGCCCAGCGGGTCGCCGTCGAGAAGCGGTACGCGCAGGGCGTGCGCGCCGCCCAGGAGTCCATCGCCCAGGCTCAGTACACCGTCGCCGAGCGCGCCGCCCTCTCGGGCCCGGCCCAGAATCGGGAGGACGCCCTGCGGCTCGCCCGCGAGGAGCGTGACGCGGCGTTGCGCGCGGCGGCGAGCACGACGCGGGTGGACGATGCCATCGAGCAACAGGCCGTCAAGGTTCGCTCTCTGCGCGACTCCTACCACCAACTCGCCGAGTCCGTCCGCGAGAAGGTCGAGGCAGGTACGTTCGACGAGCAGGCACAGCAGGACGCAACCCGTCAGTTCAATGAACTGGGCCGCGCCGCGCGGGAGGCCGGGCTCTACCACGATCAGTACGCCGAGGGGGCGCGCAAGAGCACCTGGGAGGCTATCCAGGGGGGGCGGGCAGCCCAGGAGTACCAAGGGCACCTGCGGGACCTGGACGGCCAGTTGGAAGCGAGCGAGGCGGCCCAGACGGGAGCCGCTCAGCGCGCCGCCGACCTCGCCTCCTCGCTGGACGACCTGGGGGACCGCGCAGGTGCTCTCGCCACCCTGAACGCCGCCCTCGACGCCGTGATGGAGGCGGCAGGGCGTGGGGAGAATGTGGGGCAGGCGGTCAGCTTCCTCACAGGGGAGATTGACGGCCTGAGCGCCAGTCTCGACAGGGGCGCGCTGGAGCGGGCCCAGAACTTCCTCGCCAACGTCCGCGCTGAGCAGGACACCAGGGCCGATGAGGTTGCCACCACTGCCGAGCAGGCCCAGGGCAGCCGTGATCAGGCGGACGCGGGCAGGGTCGCTGGACTGGCAAAGGCGGGCGTGTTCGGCCTCACGAATTTCCTCGGGGGGGCTGCGAACAGCTTCTTCGGGGAGCGATTCTGGACCCAACTTGGCGAGCAGGGGCGAGAGCGGTTCCGCGCCGAACTCGACATGCTCACCCCTGCGGACTTCGCCAAGCTGGGCGAGACGGCCTTGCGTGGCCTGTCCGACCGGATCGGCGACGCTCCCGAGTGGGCGGACCTGAAGGCCAAGGTGAACGCGGGCATCACGATGGCCCTGGAGAATGGCGCCACCGACGCCGGATACCAGGACCTCAACATGCTGCTCACCCAGTTCGAGGGGCTGGATGCGGGGGCCTCCGACTACGCGGACACGCTGAGGGACGGGCTCCTCCCCGAACTGAAACGCATCCGCGACACGGCCACCGACCCGGCCCTCAAGGACATGGCGGATCGCGCTATCACCCGCCTTGAGGGGGAGGTGGACGCGGCCCGCTCACTCGCTGATGCCCTCCAAGAGGCCAAGCAGGCCCAGCTCGACCGCGACAAGGCAGCGGGCCGGGTCAGTGAGGCCGAGTACATCGACCGGCGCACCGGCATCCTCGCCTCGGCGGAGATCGCCCGTTATGCCCGGGAGAGCCAGGGTCTGACCGGGGCTGCCGCCCTCGCCGCGCAGGTCCAGTATCAGGAGCGCCTGGGCGCCATTTACGCGGACGGGGACCGCCAGCGGCAGGACCTCACCCTGCGTATCCAGGACGAGACGCTCGCCGTGCAACGCCAGCGTGAGGTAGACGAGCTGGAGGACCGCCATCAACGCGGGTTGATCAGCGAGACCAACTACCTGCAAGCGCGGCAGGTTCAGGCTGAGCAGGCCGCCCGGGACGAGTTCGCGCGCCGGGTACGCGGCCTGAAGGAGGGAAGCGAGGAGTACAGGGCGGCAGAGAAAAAGCTCCAGGCTGACCTGACCGCCATCCGGCAGCAGGGCGAGCGGGACCGCGCGAGCGGCCTGAAGGCAGCGCAGGACGAGCTGACAGCCGCCACCCGCGAGTACGCCCAGGCGATAGGGGAGACCGAGCGCCCCTACCAGACGCAGATCGCCAACCTGGAGTTGCTCAAGCAGAAGTACCCGGAACTCGCCTCCGGAATCGATCAGCTCATCGGGAAGTATCGGGAGCTTCAGGCGGCGGCGGACTTCGGGCCTCTGGCAAGCAGTCTTGGTGCTGCTGCTGGAATTCTCGGCAAGAACGGCCCGCTGAACGCGACGATCAGTGCCGGGCTCAGCGGCCTGGAAGCCTTTTTCAGCGCGGGCGGGAAGGCGGGCGGGCGCGGGGCCATTCTCATGGGGGCCGCCGCCTTCGTGGGCGGGCTCGTCGACGTGTTCAAGACGGGCGACGAGGACGTGGACGCCGTGGTGGGCACCTTGGTGTCCGGCCTCCAGGCCACGCTGATGCAGCTCGCCCAGGGCAACTGGGTGGGAGCGCTGCTCACCGGCGTCGCGACCCTCGTCGGCACCGTCATCGACCTCTTCCGGGGGGGCCGGAACAGTGCCCGGAAGGCCGCCCGGGAAATCGCCGACGCGACGAAGGACGTCAAGTTCTTCGACGTCTCGAAGTACGCGAAGGTGGTGTCCAGGGGCGGCTTCCTGGGGTTCCTCGGCTTCAAGAAAGCCGAGCTCGACGAGGAGGCGGTCTCGTTCGCGAAAACCCTCGGCGACGCGATCTACGAGGCGATTCAGGGCGGGATGCTCGACGGGATCAAGGCGGGGAAGACCTCGTTCACCGCTCTCGGTCTCGACCTGAAGAAGTCTCTCGCACAGAACATCCTGCAAGGGCTGATCGACGGGTTCCTGAAGGGCGAGGTGATGAAAAACATCATCCAGCCCTTCCTGGACCGGTTCATCGCGGCCAAGAAGACGGCCGACCCCCGTGACGACGTGCAGGCCGCCGCCGACCTCCAGCAGGCGGTGGTCTCCGGCAACGCGGAGATGGCGGACTTCTACAACAACGTGCTGGTGCCCACCTCGAAGCAGCTCGGCGTGTTCGGAGTGGACGCGGAGACGGGCACCGAAACCGGGAGCAGCCTGGGCGGCAACGCGGCCACCGACCTCGGCCTGGCCTCCGCCCCGACCGGCGTCGTCGCGGCGCCGGACTGGGCTGCGCCCCTGAACGCCGCCCTGCCCCCCTTCACCAGGGCTCTGGTCGCGGTGACCCCGCTGCTCGAGCGCCTGACCGACGAGGGGATCGGCGTGAACGCGGTTTCGAGCGTCGTTGTGCGGGCCAGCAGCGACCTGCGCGCCTACGCCACCCGCTGAGAAAGGAGAAGCGACGTGTCCTGGAAACTCGAACTGTTCGGCCCCAACGGGCAGACCCTGAAAAAGACCCTCACCGAGACCTCCCCCGGCGGCGTCGGGGGCGGCTTCCACTGGCGCCGCACCGGGCAGGGCGGGTGCATCCTGCTCGACTTCCCGGGCCACGCCCCCGCCCTCGGGCTGCGCAACCGCGACCTGCTGCGCCTGTGGGTGAACGGGGCCCGCCAGTTTTACGGCGTCGTGCAGGAAAACCCCAACCCCCGCGACCCGAACTTCGGGGACGTGACGGTCGAGGGCGCGGGTGAACTGCTCGGGCGCCGCATCATCGGGGCGGAGGTCTACCGCAACCTGGACGTGGGGGCCATCGCCCGGCGCCTCGTCGAGCGCTACCGCCACCCGGCCCTCACGTACAACCCCGACCTGATCCCCGACACCGGGAAGGTGCTCGAGACGTGGTCCCTGCCGTTCCGGACCCTGCGCCAGGCCCTCAAGAGCCTGGGGGAGACGGTCGCGGGGGAGAAGGGGGTGCCCTTCGACGTGCTGCCGGACGGTGCCGTCTTTTTCGGGGGCAGCCTCACCTCGGCGACGCCCTTCGCGTACGCCGACGTGAAGGACTTTCTCCCCCTGCGGGTGACCGGCGACGAGGTGGCGACCCGCTCCTACCTGATCGCCCTCAGCCGGGCGAGCGGCGCCGCGCCCACCCGGACGTGGATTTTCCCGGTGGACCGCAGCGGCGCGCGCGAAGGTCCCCCGGGGTCGCAGACCTCGGCGGGGCTCCCGTACGCGCCGGGCACCTACACCCTGCGTGCCGACGACCCGGACTACGCCGAGCTGGAGGCCGAGGTCGCCCATCTCGCGCCCGACGGGGCGGACGTGTTCACCTCGCCGGGCGCGTACCCGGGGGCGACGGTGGTGTCCGGCGGCCTGCGCAGCCCGGACGCCGCGCGGGACGGCGACCTCTCGACCTGCGCCGACAACACGCCGGGGACCGCCTCCTCCTACCTCCAGTACGACGTCGCCAGGGGGGTGGATGCCCACCCGGTGGTCGGCTTCCGCCTGACGTACAGCCTCGACCTCACCGGCGCGCCCGAGGGTGCCGAGGCGGACGTCTCGCTCTACACCATCTACGACAACCCGGCGGGGGAGACCCTGAACGCGAACGGCAACCGGGTCCTGCTGAATGGGACCGCCTTCTTCTCGTACGCGCTCGCGAACACGGGAGGTCAGCCGCGTGACGTCGTCGCCGTGACCCCCCTGCCGCAGGAGGTGATGCAGGAGGTCATGCCGGGCGCGTTCACGGCCTCCACGCCCACGCCCTGCCGGGCCGTCCTGAACGTCGGGTGCCGCACCAACAGCACCGCGATGCCCGACGGGTCGTTCCGGGTGTACCGCTTCGAGCCCATCGGCCTCGACCGCGCCAAGGTGGACGCGCTCGCCCGCAAGTCCCTCAACCCCCCGGCGCAGGTGCCCGCGCAGTTCGACCTGCCGTACCTCCTGGCCCCCACGCCCGTCGCCGCGCTCACCGGCGTCCCCGGCGGGGACCTGCTCGGCGACGTGGCGGAGCTGGAATACCGGCATGACAAGGCGGGGCTGACCACCTCGACCGTGAAGCTCGAACAGCCCGGCGCTTCGGAGACGGCCCGCCTCCTGCGCATCATCGCCCGCGCCCGGGCACAGGACGCGCAGACGGAGCTGCGCGGCTACCTGGAGCGCACATGACGACCACCTACCCGATGAGCCTCGTCCTGAGCGTCGGGCAGCCTCTGAAGCTCGACAAGATCCAGCCCGGCGAGCGCAAGCTCGCCTTCGCCGACGAGGTGGTGCGCGCCGTGGAGAGCACGGTGCAGCAGGTCGGGGGCGACGGGGAACGTGAGCCGAGTTGGATCGAGTTCGACACCTGGCTGCGCACGAGCGGGCGCCCCAGCGAGCGGGCGGCCGCCCTGGGGGCCTTCGAGGCCGCCCTGCGGTACGCCGTGCGGGCGGAGATCGACGGGCTGACCTACCCCATCACCCGCATCCGGGTCACGACCCGCGCGCCCACCGGGCGGGGCTACCGCCTGACCGTCAGCATGATCGGTCCCCACTTTGATTTCCAGGACGCGCAGGGCAACCCCGCGCCGCTCTGGTGAAGGAGGAGCATGACCAGCAAACCTGCGGACCCCAACGAACAACTCCTCGCCCTGAACGAACGCATGAACGCCCTGGAACTCGAATTCCAGGGCGTTCGCCGTGAGCTGGCCGAACGGCTGGAGGGCCTGCCCGTGGAGGAGGCCCGCGCCCTGCTGCGTGAGGTCCGGGGGGCCCTGGCTCAGGTGCGCGAGGCCCTCGCCCGGCCCGCGCCGGTGCCCGACCTCGCCCCCCTCCAGTCGCGCGTCGACGAGGCCCTGGAGGGCCTGGAAACCCGGGAGCGGCAGCTCGTGGCCCGGCTCGCCGACACGGCCGCCGACCTCGAGGCACGCGCGGAGCGGGCGGTCAAGGCGCTGAGCGTGCTGCGGAGGCAGACGTGAAGGCCAAGGTCACGAACGTCAGCGCCTGGCAGGGCACCCCCACCGGCGGCACGCTCGACGTGGAACTCCACGGGCGGTACGTAGACAGCGACGGCAACGCGACCGTCTCGCACTACTCGGCCGTCCTCGACGTCCCAAACAAACGCTGGGTCGATCCCGACACCGGAGCGGAGCTGTGGCTGGTCGTGCAGGGCCCCGACGACCCGCCCGGCCCGAAGGCCGTGTTCACCGAGGTGCTCGCGTACGGCGCCACCAAGGCCGTCCGCACGACCTTCACGCGCAAGCTCGTCTCCTCCGACCTCGCGGGCCTGTACTTCGACTACGCCGAGCCCAGCCCGGTCAACCCGGACGGCTTCGGGGACGCGCCGCTGACCATGCAGGCGGCCCGCCAACTGCTCGAGCAGGCGCCGATCCTCGAACAGGGGGCTGCGCTCGTGAGAGCGGCGATGGGCATCTCCGGCACGGTGAGCACGCCGGCCGGGCTGCCCCCGGGGGCGGCCGTCGACACCCGCTACCTCGTCGAGAGCACCGGCACCATCTGGCTCAAGACCGCCGGGGGCTGGACGGACACGCATTATTCGGCCTCCAACATCCGCTTCGGTACCCGGGCGCAGCGCCTGCTGTTCGTGCCGAGCGCCGCGATGCAGTGGGCCGAGACCGACACCGGCCTGACGTTGACCTATATCCCGGGCATCGGCTGGCGTGACGCCTACGGCGGCGATCCCGACGCCGCACCACCCCCACCTGACACAGGAGGCTACTGAATGTCCTGGCAACCCCCCGCAGGCGTCACGCCGCTCGACCGGCGCAATCCGAACACGGCGAACGAGGCAGACCTGCCCGACATGCTCGACTGGCTGAAGGGCAAGTACCCGGGCAACACGGTCGTGGGGCTCATGGTGACCGCCCGCGACACCGGCACGACCTACCGGGTGGAAAGCAACGCGAGGCCTTACACCCTGACGCCGCTCGCCACCCCCAGCTACGTGGACCAAGCCCGTGGCCGCCTGATCGACCGCAGATACTTCGGCATCCACATCGACACCCGCAGTAACCCCAACTGGTATCCCACTGTGGGCTACGGCAGCTACCGCGCCTGGGACACGGGAACGCACTGGCGGCAGATCGAAACGGCCAAGGGCGTCTACGACTGGGCGCGGCTCGACGCCATCGTGACCCAGGCCGCCGTGCAGGGCTTCGAGGTGATGTTCACCCTCGGGCAGGCCCCCGACTTCGCCACGGCGACGGCGGGAAGCGGCAGCTACAACGCGGCCCCGCCCACCAACCAGGACTGGACCGACTTCCTCACGGCGCTCGCCGTTCGCAACCGCGACCGGTACGGCGGGCGGATCACGGCCTACGAGGTCTGGAACGAGCCCAACCTCGCGGGCTTCTGGAACGGCACGCCCGCGAGGCTGGTGGAACTCACGCGCCTCGCCCGCACCACCCTGAAGGCCATCAACCCGGCCGCGCTGATCGTCAGCCCCTGCCCCACGGGGGATCAGGGAGGCAACGGTCCGCAGTACCTGGGGCAACTCCTGGCCGCCGGCCTCGCGCCGGAGGTGGACGTCATCGGCGTTCACCTGTACAACGCCCCCAACCCCCCCGAGCAGCAGCTCACGGTGGTCCAGCAGTACCGCGCGGTGCTGGCTCAGTACGGCGCGAGCGACAAGCCCATCTGGAACACGGAATGCACCTGGCCGTCCTACTACGACGTGACCACCGGGGCATTCCAGCGCAACCAGAACGGCGCCACGGCCCCCGCCATGAGCCACGCCCAGGCCGCCGCGTACCTCCAGCGCCTCTATCTCATCAATGCCGTGGCCGGCGTCGAGCGGACCTTCTTCTACGGGACCGGACCGCTGGGGACCTTTACGAAACTCCCCTTCGCCAACCAGGCAGACCTCTCCCAACTGGCCCCCGCCGGCCTGGGTCTGCAAGCGCTGATCACCCAGCTCGTCGGAAAGCGGCTCGCGGCCTTCACGCGCAGCGGCCCCCAGTACACCGCCACCTTCGAGGACGTGGCCGGCGAGCGGATCACCTACGCCTGGACCGCCGACGCCGCGCCGTCCACCCTGGACGTGTCCGCCCTGGGCGCCACCCGCGCCCGGCGCCTTGACGCGCCGGCCGCGAGCGTCGGCCGGCTGGTCCGCCTGGACGAGACGCCCACCGCCCTGACGCGGGACACGCCCCGGGCCGCCCTGCCGGGGCTGGCCGCGCCCGCCCCGACCATTGGGGCGGAAATGCTGTACAACGGCAACTTCCGCCTCCGGGCCGGCACCGCGTCCCAGCCCCTGCCCGGCTGGGACGCGGTGGGCGTGGCCGTCGCCGATTACGCGGGCCTGAACCGGCCACCCGGGGGAACGCCCATCACCCTCACCCCGGGGGGTCAGTACACGCTGCTGCGCACCTTCCTCCCCGCGCTGCCCCGGGGGCGGTCCTACAGCCTGGAGGTGGACTACTCCCTGCCCGCCACACAGGCAGGGGAGTGGCAGCTTCGGCTGGAGTACGGCCCCCTGGGCAACACCTTCCTGCCCGGTTCCTCCTCCGCGCTCCCGGGCACGGCGCCGGGCGAATGGGCCACCCTGTCCCTCCCGATGGACTACCCGCTGTACCGGGTGCCGGCGCCGGACAGCCTGCGGGTCGTCATCTCCAATACGGCCGCCGCGAACCAGAGCCCCATTCACGTGAATGAGGTTCGCCTGCGGATGCTCGACCCCGTCTTGCCCCAGGGCTCGGTCGTGCGCGAGGTCTGGTACCCGGACATGCCCGTGAGCGGGTCCTTTCGCGCCCGGGACATTCTGAGGTTCAACAGCCCCTCAGCCGTCACCACGTATGGCGCGGGCCGCATCTGCACGGCGGAGGGGACCCTGGGCACGCTGAGCGGCGTGACGGCCACCACCACAGCCGGGTCCAGCGCCGTCACCATCTCACCTGCGGGAGGGGTACAGCCGGGGGACGTGCTGAGCATCGCGGGCAGCAATCGCCGCTACACCGTGCTGGACGTGCTCGACCCGGGCGTGAACACGTCCTACCGGGTGAGTACGAATGCGGAGGTGACGCTGGCCGGGGCGGTGGTCGCCTACGCGGCCCCCGTGTTCGCCGCGATTGTGGACCTCACGGCCCTGCCCAGCACGAAGATCACGCAAACGGGCACGGCCCAGTACAGCAGCGCCCAACTGACGCTGTACCACGCGGCGGTCCTGGCTGGACAGCGGACGGTCCGGCTGTTCCTGGAAAACCCGGTGGCCGGTGGAGGGGCGAACGCGAACCTCTACCTGCGGCATGACCGGGAGGACGGAACGTACACGGATGTGGTCCGGTACAAGATGGACACCGGGGACCTGTTCCTGAGCGGGACCACCGTACAGACGGGTTCCCCGGCCATCTTCAACGGGTCGGCGACGTTCAACACCGGGCTGCGGGTGGACGGCGCGGCGGGCACCCTGCGGATGCTGCAATTCCGGACCGGCGGCGTGGACCGCTGGTACCTGCGGGCCAACAGCACGGCGGAGGGCGGAGGCAACGCGGGCAGTGATTTCGAGATTTCACGCCGCACCGACACGGGAGCGTTCGGGGGGACGCCGATCAGCATTGCCCGCGCGACGGGTGACGTGGTCATGCAAGACGGGCACCTGAAGGTGAACGGCACGTTCGGCAAGCCGCTCTACCACAGCCTGAACGCGTACTGGACGGACACCACCGGACGGCCCCGCTTCAAGGCGGGGAGCCCCGTGAGCGATACAGACGGGGCGGCCCTCCAGCGAACCCTGAACGGGGCCACGGCCAGCCGGCCAGGGTCGCCCATCGTGGGCGAGCTGTACTTCGACACGACCCTGGGTAAGCCCATCTGGTGCAAAACAGCCGGTGCGTCTCCGGTGTGGGTGGACGCCACGGGCACGGCGGTCTGACCTGAGCACCCACCGCCTCGGGCCGAGTCGCGGGCTCTCCTTTTCCCTGGTCGCAGGAGTCCCATGCGCAACCCCCTCCTCGCGGCCCTGTTTTACGGGGGTTGAGGAGTATTTCTCGTGACCATCTTCAGGTTTTCTTTATTCTGCGCGAATGCCTTTCCAACCTCGCCTGGGTTCTCTCGGCCTGCTGGACGTGACGTACGGCCTGGCGCTGCTGCTCCTGCTCGGTCTCGGCGTGGGCCTGTTCGCGGAGGACTCGGCGCACGTGGGCCTGGAGAGCCAGCGCTTCGCCCTGCTGGTGGCGGCGTCCGGGGCAGTGACGCTGGGGTACACGGCGCACGTCCTGACCCGCCTGACCCTTCCACGCCCGGCCATGTTCGTGACCCTGCTGCTCGTCCTGCCCCTTGTCGTGTTCGCGCTGCTGGGCAGCGGCACCACACTCAGCATCGTCGCGTTACTGGGAGTTCTCATCTCCGCCCTGGTCATCCACGAGCGGGACGGGGACCGGGCGCTGCGAACCGTCGCCATCCTGCTCGCGCTCGCCCTGGCGCTGTCCCTGCTGGTGGCCGTGCTCGTGCCCGGCCAGGGTAGGATGCCGCAGTTCGACGGGGCCTGGCGCGGCCTGCTCGCGCACAAGAACCGCCTGGGTGGCCTGGCATCGTTCGGCGTGATGCTGGCGCTGATGTACCGGCGGGATCTGGGTCGCTGGCTGTGGTTGCTGCTGCCCGCCGCCGGAGCGTGCCTGCTT
Organism: Deinococcus aetherius; assembly: GCF_025997855.1. Lineage (NCBI taxonomy): Bacteria > Thermotogati > Deinococcota > Deinococci > Deinococcales > Deinococcaceae > Deinococcus > Deinococcus aetherius. Next base: position 7,752 of record NZ_AP026564.1, on the reverse strand, counting down.
GGCAGCCGCTCCTCCACGGCCCTGGTCTGCACCGGCGCTGCCCTGACGCTGTGGGCCGTGCTGATGGTGGTCCGGTCCCCCGCCGCGCGGGTGCTGCTGGTTGCCCTCTCTGTCACGGGAACCGCCCTCGGCCTGGGGTCGGTTCAGGAGTCGCTGGGCACCGCGTTCGCGGTCCTGGGTAAGGACGCGTCCTTTACCGGACGGGTGCCGCTGTGGGAGGCCATCCTGACGTACGGCAACCTCGGCCCGCTGGGCTACGGCCTCAACACCTACTGGGTGCCCGGCCAGGAACTGTCCTCGGCGCTCACCGCTCTGCTGGGGTGGCAACCCTACTACTCGCACAACGGGTACATCGAGGCGGCCATCGTGTACGGCTGGGCTGTGGCGAGCCTGCTGATCGCCACGCTGCTGACCCTCGTCCTGCGGGCGCTGCTGCGACCCGGAGACGCCCGCCTGGCGGCGCTGGGGGCGTTTTTCCTGATGTACAACTTCTCGGAGGCCGTCTTCACTCAGTACGACAACCCCCTGCTCCCCCTTGGGGTGCTGGTCTTCCTGGTGATGCACCGCGCGCTTACGGAGGTGGCACCCGAACGCCGGCCCACTGGGTCGGGGTTGCCCCGCATCCTCTGGCGCTAGCCACGGTCACCCCAATTGGTGACACGTTCCCCACCACATGCACCCCGCAACCGCCCAGGCCCCGGCCCCTGGGCGGTTCTTCATGGCCGGGAGAAGAGGTCCACCTTGCGACTGCTCCCCCTCACGCTGCTGCTGCTCGGCTCGGCGGCTCAACCTGCCCCGCCCCCGCCCCGGTACTGCTCGGTCCTGATCCTGCGCGACTACCGTCTGGCCGTCACCTACCAGGCCATCCTGCGGCTCGATCCCACCTGCCCCCCGGACGGCGTCGGCCGCCTGCGCAAGGTCAGCACCCTCAACTGGGGCGGCCCCTACGTTCCCCAGAAACCGGGCGGACTTCCCCAGTACGGCAACCTCTGGGGCTGGTCGCTCACGAGTGCGGGCTCGAACGTGCCCTCGCGCGAGTTGTGGACCCTCTACTCGTGGCGCTGGCAGTGGTACGACGGCGCCGAGTGGCAGCCGGTGGTGGTCCGGTGATCCCGCGCGCTGCCATCTTCCTGCTGCGCCTCGTGCTCGCCAGCTTGCACCTGCTCGTCGCCGTGATCTCGTTCGTCCGCCCCCCGATGGTCGAGGTGGTCAAGGGGTACGCCAAGTTTGCCGAGATCGGGGACACGACCACCTGGGGCACGTGGGCGCTCACCATCGGTCTGGGCCTGCTCCTTATCCCCCGGGGGCCGCTGCTGATCCTCTGGCAGTTCGCTTCCGCCTCGTACTTCGCGCTGTTCGCCCTGCTGGTCACGGGCGGGCCCTCGGGCCTGAACTGGGGCTCCGGGGTGTACGGCGGCCTCTCGCTGTGGAGCATGGTGCTTGCCTACGACACCGCCAACGACTGGTTCGAGCAGACCCGCTGGCCGCAGCGCTTCCGGGCCTGGCTCGGCAGGCGGTGGGAGCGGCGCCGTGTCCGGTGACCCCCAGGCGGCGGCCACTGTCTGGGATGCCCTACAGGTCGGGCTCGGCGGCATCGGCGGCGCGTTGCTGGCGGCCTTCACGAAGAACTTTTTCACCGCCAGCGGACAGGACGCGCGCGAGCTGAGGCAGGAATACCGCGAGGAGAACAAGCGTCTGCGCGACGAGAACAAGGAGCTGCGCGGTGAGGTGGAAACCCTCACGCGGCGCTGCCTGCACTACCTGACCGGGCGGAGTGAGGCCCGGGTGCGGCTGCACACGCTCGAAAGCGCAAACGGCCTGCCGGCGAGCACCTGGCCGGAGGACCCCAGGGAGGAAGCATGAACCGCATCCAACGCGAAATCAACGAGGTCAGGAACGGGCGTCTCCAGGTCGAGGAGACGCCCACCTACTGCCTGCGCGTCACCCGCCAGGTCGTCGAGGCGGCCAACGACTGGAAGGGGGGCGAGTTCTTCGATCACATCGACTTCTGGATGTACCGCACCGCCGAGAACCTGCGCCGCGCCCCCGCCGTCCCCTGGGCGCGCAGCGTGGAGAACGCCTTTATCCAGCAGCACATGGTCGTGCCCGTGAGTCAGGCCCGGGCGGGCGACCTGGTGTTCTCCTGCGTGCCCGCCGACCAGGGGCACATCGGCGTGCTGGGGGAGGGCGACGACGGGCGGCTGTGGGTGCTGGAGAACGCCACCGTGCGGCGGGGTCAACACCTGCGGGGTGCCCTGAACTGGGTGCCCCTGACGCAGTGGTCGGGGCTGACCACGGTGGGCCGCCTCCCGGACGCCTGGGTGTTCGACCCGGAGCCCAAAAAGCAGGTCGTGCTGCCGCAGGCCGCCCCCGCACCCGTCCTCCAGAACGTGCCGGGCACCAAGGTGCTGATCCCGGACGGGAAGGGCGGCTGGCAGAACGTGGCGGGGCAGCGCCTCGAGCTGCCGGTCAGCGGCACGCTCGTCATCAACAACAGCCTCGACCCCGAAGCGGTCTGGCTGGACATCCGAGGTGCGCAATGAACCAGTGGTGGAAGTCGAAGGTCGTCTGGAGCGCGATCACCATCGCGCTGATCAGCCTCTACAAGATGCTCGGCCCCTCGCGCGGCTGGCCCCCGCTGCCCGACGAGATCCTGGGCCTTCCGGCAGCGCTGGGGCTGTACGGGTTGCGCTCGGCCATCGCCACCCAGCCCGCCGCCCCTGTCCGTGCCGAGGAGCAGGCCACCGCGCCGGTCGTGGACACGCCAGGGCAGCCAACGCACGGCACGCCCGTCTCGGTGCCCACTGGGTTCCGCCCGCTCGCCGCGCTTTCCAGTGAGGCGCCCGACTCTTTACAGGACGGCGACGGCTTTCCGCCAGCCACCCGCCTCCAGTGACCTCACCCCTCCCGCTCCAGCCTCGTGCTGGAGTAGGGAGGGGCTTTTTTCGTTTGCCGCCCTCGGCTCAGCAGGGCAGGCTACAAGGCCCCAGGGTCAGGCCTCAGTTCGGGCCGGGATCGCCGTAAGGGCCGTACTTGCGGTAGAGCCGCATCACCTCGCTGACCGAATGCCAGAGCGCAGTGACGTTCTCGCGGGTGAGCCCCGCCTGCTCGTGCACGGGGCGGAAGCGCTCGCCCTCGGGGTCCGTGATCACGTGGTACGCCACCCGGGCGAGTGCCTCCACCTGGACGATCTCCACGTTGCGCACCTGGGCTACGCTGCTGGTACCGAGACTGCCGTGCAATCGAGCCACGACCGCGCGGGTGGTCTTTATCTGCCGGGCCATGCTGGAGGGGCCGGGCGCCACGACCAGGGCTCGGCCGAGCCTCCACACCCCCGCCCTGATGGGGGTGACCCTATCTCCCCGAAACCTGCGCGCGCCTAGCCTGGGACTATGCAATGGCGTGGGGTTGAGAACGAGGTGCTGAGCAAGGTGTTCCAGGCCGGAGCCCTCACGACCCGGCGGGTCACCCGGGAGCATGGGCCCAAGCCCAACTGGTCCCGTCTCCTCGAACGCGGCTACCTGCGTGAGGTGCACACCGTCTACGGCCCCGTGCTCGCGGCCACCCCCCTGACCCGTCAGCTCAGCGCCCAGCAGGGGGTCCTCCTGGACGCGCCCTACCTCGCCGGGCCGAGCGCGATTGCCGACCGCGCCTACCAGATGGACGCGCTCGCCCTGCTGGCGGTGGAGGGCTACACCCTCCACCGCCACGAGTACCGGCGCTCGACCGGCGTGGGGCTGGGGGCGGGCCGCACCAGCCAGATCCTCCTGACCGTCCTGCGGGTGCCGCCCCGCATCGAGGCCCAGCTCTCGCAAGACTGGGGGTTCGTGTACGCCCCGAAACCGGATGCCTGGGACATCCACCCGGAGGTCCTCGGCTACCCCAACCTGTATGCCAGCATCAGCGGCAGGGGCATCCGGTTACCCCGGTTGCGCACGCTCTACCGACGCCACCGCTTCGACATCCACGTGTGGCGTCACCCCCTCCTCGTCGCGGTGCCCGAGGAGGATTCGATGCGGGCCTTCGTCAGGGCCCTCGAAGCCGAGCGCGATGAGCTTGAACGCACCGTCCCGTCCCCGCATCCGCCCCCGCGTTTCCCCTACCCACTGGTGCGCTTCATCCTCCTGCCCGTTCCCTGAACCACACCGACTTTGTCATGTCCTTGTGGCACCTCGGGCGGTCCGCGTACGGGTCCCGCGACGACCAGAAGTCCACGAAGACCGCGACCACTCCCTCCACCCCGGACAGGCGCTCCCTGGAGTGCAGCGCCGCCGCCTGCGCGGTCACCACCGGGATACGCGCGTGGATGGACGTGGCCCAGACCAGAACGCCGTACCCCACCCGCGCCGCCGCCTCCAATTTCGCCTCCCGGCGCTCCGGCGAGTACCCCGCGTCGAACTCCACCGCCCAATCCTTCCGGGGGTCGTGGTGCAGCACCTCCGCGTCCGGCAGGTGGACCCGCTGCCGCCCCGCCAGCTCGACGTGCCGCCAGCGGGCCGAGGGGACCATCCCTCGCTGGAGGCGATGCCGCGCCTCCGCCAGCCCCGCGTCGTGCATCAAGTCACGGGACGGACGCGTCAGGACCGAGTCGTCCAGGGCCACGAACACCAGGTCGATGTCGGAGTGCGGCTGGGTCGTCCGGGTCCGGCACGTCCGTGTCACCGTGGGGAGAGCGAGCCACTCGGCCGCGCGCGCGAGCCCCCGCCGTTCGAGCTGCGCCGTCGTCAGCGTGCGGTCGACGGCGAGGGCAGCCCGGAGCTGGGCCTTCTGGGTGGCGGGGTGCTCCGGCATGGGTCATGATGCCATGCCTACCATCCGCTGCGGCCGTCACGAGAGGCTCGCCGCTGTGTGGGAGCGGAAGAACTCGCTGGGCGTCTCCGCTTCTCCTTCTGGATAGGCTAATGGTTTTGTGGGATAGCAAGTACGCAAAACCCTAAAGTTGCCATCCGGTGGACACACGGCATGTCTTCGGCACCTTCTCCCGGCTTCCGGGTTACCATGATGTATGTTGGCATCGGAGTTCGCGCACGAACTCGGGGTAGACCCCTCGGTCATCTCGAAGCGGCTGGCCGTCTATCACGCGGAGGCGGGGACGCCTAAACGGCGGGTGCTGGACGAGCAGACGTTGACGCACCTGCGGGAAGCCCACGAGCTGGTGACGGGTGGTCAGGCGGACACGTTCAAAGCGGCCGTGCAGATGGTGCTCGGCACGTACGTCTCCGAGGTCCCCGCCGGGACCGCCCGCGAGCTGCTCGAACGGCTCTCACGGATCGAGGAGCGGCAGCTCGTCGTGGAGGTGCAGATGAGCCGGGTGGCGGACGCGCTGGACCGCCTGGTAAACCGGGTGAACGGGTGAGCAGCGAGGACATCCCGAACAACCTCGTCCGGCCGCCGGTGCGCGAGGTGATGAGTGCGCGGGTCAGGCCCGAGTTGAAACAGGCCCTCGACGCGTTCGTGACGGAGCTCCAGGCTCATGGGTGGACGGGCCTCCAGAAGCACCACGTCCTCGAGTACCTGATGCGTGACCTGTTGACCGAGGAGGGCCGTTCACGGGTGCGGGAGGACCTGGCGGACCTGCATCGCTGACCGCTCCACATGCAAGCAGCGGACCCCTTATAACTACAGGTCCGCTGCTTATTTTCATGCTTTTTCTCTTACCTAAAGTGGTTTATATAAGATAAAACTGCTTCTATTAGTATACCCTACGTCTACGTAGTTGTAAACGCGGTGTCTACGTTCATCGCAGAGAATCCTTGAGTGTGCTCGCCACCTTGAACGCGACCTTCTTTCCGGCGGGGATCTCGATGCGTTCGGTGGTCCCCGGCCGGACGCCGCTGCGGGCGGCGGTGGCCTTCACGCTGAGGGTCCCGACGCCCGGTAGGCCCACCGACTGTCCCTGTCGCAGGGCGTCCGCGACGGCGCCCAGGGCTGCGTCGACGGCCCCGTCCGCCTGCTTCTTCGTGAGGCCGGTCTGGGTCACCACGGCGTCGACGAGCGTGGTCTTGGTGACCTTGCCCGGCGTGCCGGACTCCACCTGCCCGGCGGGCTCGGCAGGGGTGGCGGCGGGCTTGTTCGCGGGGGCCTTCTTCGATGTTTTGGTCACGGTTCGCATGGTGATGGCCCGGGCCCCGCCGATGCAAGTCGGGGCCCGCTCGGCCGTCCCAGATGAAGCCTCCCGCGACTAGAATCCTCCGGGCGGATGGGGTGATGCCCGGCGGCCGGCAGGGGTGGCTTCTTGAAGAAAATGCACGTCTACATAGACGAATCCGAGATGCTGGGGGACATCGCCCTGGGTGCCGTCGTGGTGCCCGACAGGCACCGGTATACCGTCGAGCGCAGGCTCAGCGACCTGCGTCGGCGGGTCCTGCGGGAGATGCGGACGCTGGGCTACCCCATCCTCGATCCTGCCCTGGCGGCCGCGGACAGGACCTCCCGGCAACGGACCGAGCGCGCTCGTCTGGCCGCCGGCGGACTCCCGGAACTCCACGCCGCCGAACTCTGGACGGGCGACGAGGTGTTCTGGATGGAGCGCGACGGCACCGAGCGGTTGTTCGAGCGGCATCTGAAATGGCTGCGCGCGGCCCTGGCGTTGGTCGGGGAATTCGACATCACCTACCGCATCAACTATCTCAGTGCTGAGGCGCAGGCCCTGCACCAATCGGGGGCTCCCGAGACGGACCTGTACGCGTACCTGGGGTCTTTCCTCACCCGGGACGTGTCGCCGAAGCGGCTTCGGCAGCTCCAGAACGACGTGTTCGTCCGACTGCTCTTCGCGCTGATGCAGGACCTCGACCTGGAGTCCCAGCAGGGCGGCTGGCGCTGCGCCGTGACCTGCGACCGGGGCAAGCGCAACGAGATTTTCAAGAGCTTCCAGACCTTCGAGACCCTCAAGAAATACGGGTACTGGAAGAACATGACCGCGCCGGATTTCCAGGAGAGTCACGAGAACCCGCTGATCCAGCTCGCCGACATCGTCACGTACGTTCACACCAAGGCCAACGCCCTTCCCGAGGGACACCGGCACAAGGAGGTGGCCGTGCGGATGTACCTGCGGTACCTCAAACGTGCCTGGGTGATCACCCCCCACGACCGGCCCTCTTCGAGCTTCCTGGACGCCGGCAGCTACCGGCACTCCGGTACCTCGGCAATGCTGATCGAGCTGGCCCTCCTCCACTCCGGGGGCTCGGCGGCGACGCTCGAGGAACGCCGCAGGCGACTGGGCGCATGGATCGAGCAAAACCTCGGACCGGCGTCCCCGAATGTCCAAGGCCCACATCGCACGCGACGTGGGCCCCAGTGACCTTATCGTACCCCTCTATTCGCGTACTGACAAGGAAGTGGGCACACTGCGTTCGGGGACTACACCTCTCTGCTCAGCCCCTCGCGGCACGGGCCGCAGCACCCGCGCCGGGGTCACGCGCCACAGCCGCCACCACGGCCGCAGGAGCACCGTCGTGGCGTGGGCGTGCCCGTACAGCGCGCACAGCCGACGGGCCTGGAACGCCTCGATGTCCATCACCCGCGCGCCCCGGTACAAGCCGCTGAGGATGCGCCCCGTCGCCGGGTCGTAGGGCCAGACCAGGGTGTCGAGGGCCAGCGTCTCCCAGAGATCCTGGCGGCTCTCGACCTCGGCGGGCACCGTCATGCCGCGCCCTCCTCGATGCGCCGCGCGAGGGCGTCCGCCTCGCGTGTCAACGCCGCGATCAATCGGCGCAGCATCGCCAGGCGGTCGCGGGCGTGGGCGAGCCGGGC
>NZ_AP026563.1:110000-309632 GCF_025997855.1 Deinococcus aetherius | reverse complement strand
CGGCGGACCTCGACCTGCGCGACCGGGTGGAGATCGGGCTCTACCTGCGGCTGACCCGAGACCCTGACGCGTCGGACGAGGCGATGCTGCGTCAGGCGGAGGCCACCCTGGCCAGCCTTTTCGGGGAGGGCAGCGTATCCGCACCAAGTCAGGCAGGCAGGAGTCGGCGGGGCGAACGCGAAGTTTTCCTCACTCCCCAAAATAAAAAAACCGCGTCCTAGACGCATATTCATAGCATATTAGCGGCGACTTGATACCGTAGAAGTGTTTCCGGTGTAGACGGAAGGGCACGCCGGAGGCCGGTTCAACACTCTTGACCCACCAGCCCTCGAAGAAGGCCGTGAGGACCTTCTTCGTGACTCTCAAACGATGCCCTTACCCGGGAGGGATGCTCCGACTTCCCGGGTGAGTCTCACCTCAGCCACTATCCAGGTAGGCCGCGTGTTCCCGTCGTCAGTTCTCACCTTGTTCAGGTTCTGAGAGGGGAGCGCGGAGAGCCAGGGGAGATTGACGATATGCCCACGGACTCTGTTCCTGCACTGTTCGCCGTACAGCAAGCGGCCCAGCAGGGCGGACGCAAGATTCTGACGCTCAAGTTCGAAGACGCGCAGTTGAACACCGTGTTGTATATGAAAGGATCCGAAGTCCTGACCGTTCGGAATGCCGTGGTGCCTTCATGGCACACGGCGCTCTTACGTGTCGGCGTGCCCTCCAAAAGTCTGACGGAGGTACACCGACGCAGCCACACCCTGTTTGCCACGGTGCAACACCTGCTGGACACAGGCAACCTTTCCGCCGGGGACCTCGCTCGCGTGGCCCACGAACGACTGGTGAGCGCCCTGGTGCCGTTGTACTGGCATATGACAGTGGTCGGCACGAAGCTCGGGCACATCGACGACCCCGAGGACTTCGTCACCCGCACGAGCGCCCCCTCCGCACTCACGGAGGCCGGGTGGTACGCCCTGACCCTGAGGCCCGATCAACGTGCGTTGCGACCGTCTGACCGCTTCAGGGCTCCCCTGGTGCGGCTTGTCGACCACCCCCACACGTCCCTGGGCATGACATGGAGCAGCACGCAGAGAGGTTTGAGCCTCGGTCAGATCGCACGGCGCCTGCCGCTTCGCTGGGACATCCTGACGGGACACGTGACGGAGCTGATGGCGGAGCAACTTCTCAAACCCCAGGGGAATGGGTACTTCTCGCCTGTAGAGAACGCCGGGGGGAGCCTGGGGGTTCACCGCCCGAAATTCCGCTCCGCCTGACCCCGTCCTGTATCCTCCTTGCCTGGCCGCCTGCTTCCTCCCCGCATACTGGAGACCATATGCGCCATCCGCTGACGCTCGCGACAGCTCTCCTGCTGGGCCTCACCCTGAGTGGGTGTGACAACTCGAAAGCCGCCACCGAGACGAATCTCGCCAAGGCCATTCAGGCCTACGAGAAGGAACATCCGGGGGATCTGTGTGGGGACTTCTATGGAGTCAAACTCTCAAGACCTGTTGCGCAGTAGTTGAAGGGCAGCGGGGCGACGGTTCACGTCGCCCCGCTGCCCTACGCTAGGTTTCAGGTCGTGGGCAGGAGGAGTCGGCGTTGCCAGCGGAGATTGACGAGTCCGGCGACACAGCCCCATATGACCCCATGCCGTTTGGGCTCGTTTCGGAAGAACTCCTTGCAGGCGCGGAACTTCTTCATCCGATTGATGACGTTCTCGGCGGTGATCCGTACCTTGGAGATCAGACGGTTCAGCTCACGTTGCTCCAGGCTCAACTCGCCCTTCTTCGGGCGCTTGGCGGGCACGATGGTCTCGCGCTCGGGGTAGACCTTCTCCAGCCCGGTGTACCCACGGTCCCCCCACACTCGGACATGGGGGGGCAAGCGGTTGATCAAGCGCGACCGTTTAAGCACCTTCATGTCATGAGTGCGACCGCTGGCGGTCGCACTGAGATGGACGACCTGCCCTTCGGGCGTCACCGCCACCTGGGTCTTCAGGGTGTGCGTGCCCTGCTTGACGCTATAGAACCGCTTCTTGTCCTTGGGCCGCCCCACCGCTTTCTTCCCCGGCGTCTGGCCCTTCTTCACCTTCGGCTGCCCCCGGGGCTGCTCGGTGCCGTCCACGATCACGTCCGTCAGCTCGGGGAACACCTCCAAGAACTCCTCCAACGAGCGAATCTTTCTCGGCTTCTTGGTCTGGTTGCCCGCAACCTCATCCGGCTTGGCCTGGAGGGTCCGGGAACGCAGGGGAGCAGGCAACGCCTGCTCCAAGACGGGCAGCAAGCCGTGGATGTTGCGGCAAACATTCGCTGCGTCCAGGTCAAACAGGATGCCCAGGACGTGCATCGTGAAGTACTGGCGCAGGTAGAGCAGCGTGACGAATAATCGCTGGCTCAGGTCGAGCTTGAAGGTGTTGCCCGCACCGATGCGCCGAACCCGTCCGGCGCCCAGCAGGGAGCGGCGGTGGGCCTGCTCCCACAACGGCTCCAGTTTGCTCAGCAGCCGCTCGAACTCTTCGGGAGTCAGCCCCACCAGACGCTCGAAGGAACGTGCTCGGGACTTCAGCTTGTCCAGCCGCAACACCCCCCGAACCTACCCGGCCACCCCTCTATCGCGCAACAGGTCTTCACCCGTCGGGACCGACGTCGATCCCGACACCGTCCAGAAGAGTGGGTTGGGAACGTATGAAACGCTCCAGCGTCTGGGTTATGTCACCGTTGAGAAGTTCCAGCCACCGCTGCTTGGAGCGGAACCGGTCCTGCGATTGAAACCCACGCAGAAGTTCAACGATGAGATCGGCATAGCGGCGGGCGATCGAATTCATAGTTGTTACGGGACTTTCGCCTTTAAGAACGTCAAGAAAATCGTCAAGAATACCAATTCAGCGGAGGTCGAGGCTGCCGTCGACCAGCAGCCCACGGCGGCATGGACCAAAAACCCTGAATTGGTTCAGCTCCTCGGCTTCAAGGCACCAGCTTCTGAAGGCACTCGCACCTACTTTATGGCGCTTGAAGGAAACAACTGGGTGGTCAAGGCCGTTCGCCCATGATTGTTTGAGCAAAGAAGTGACAAGAAGGCGCTGCCCATGCCGGACAACCAGCATGGGCAGCACTCTTTCCACGGAACATCAGGAAGGACTCAGCCTTACGTCAGGAGCATGCCCAGAGCCACGCTGAGCAGGATGATCCCCAGGACAAGGATCGCCCACACCAACAGTGTGTGACGCAGCGCCTGTCTGAAGGTCACGCCGTTGGCGAGCGCCAGGCCGTGCACGAACATGCCCCCGGCAACCAGGCTGCCCAGCACCGCCAGCGGCCCGCCCATCCCCACCACGAGGCTCAGCAGCGTGGCCAGGACGACCGGCACCAGGCTCAGGGCCGTGATGGCGTGAATCTCGTGCCATTCCGTGGCGGCGCCGAAGCAGCGGCTCAACCCGGTGAACAGCCAGGGGAACAGGCCCAGGGTCAGGGCCCCGTTGACCACGGCGGCCAGCAGGGCCAGCGAGACCATGCCGGTGTTCAACGTCCCGAAGCTCGGGTCGCGCACGCTCAGGCCCACCAACGTACCGGCCAGGACATACCCGGCAAACGCGAGCAGGGTGACCGGGGTGCCCTGGCTCTGGATGACGTAGAGCTGATGCTCGGGGGTGAACGGCGTCGTCATGCCCACAGTGTGGCCGCGGGTCAGGTTGGACGGTGTCGGCTCAGCCGGTAACCGCACCCGCCACGGCGAGCGTCCCGGCAAAAACCAGGAGACCCACGGCGCAGCCCAGGAAACCAGTCACCAGCACGCTGGCAGCCAAGGCCAGCAGCGAGAAGAGGAGCATCCGGGCGACCTTCTGCCCGGCCGTGGCGTTTGGCAGGACGTGGTGGAGCCCCAGCACGGCGATCACGCCCAGGGACATCAGCAGCATAGGTTGTCCGAGGACGGCGCTCGCAATCAGGAGGAAAGCCGCCAGGGCGCCGTCGGTACCCTGGCACCAGGCGAGAGGACGGAGGAGGGGAGCCGCGGAGCGCGAGATGGTCATGACGTACCTCCAGTCGTCATCATGACTTGGGGGGCGATGCTCGAACCGTGACAGGACCCGCCCTGTTCCCCCAGCAGGGTCCCCAGCCGGCCACCCACCAACCCGAAGTGCGCCTCCACGGCGCGCACGTCCGCCTCACCCTGAGGCAGGAGACACAACTTGAGCTGCCACACCGTCATGCGTCCCACTCCCAGCGTCAGGGCAAGGCTCGCCTCGTCCAAGTCGCGCAACAGGTAGCCCAGGAAGGCGGGGTGGTGCTGAGCCTGCCAGGCAAGTTCACGCCACCTTCGCGGTGCTCCTGGGCTGTTCGCGTTCTTCCCCACGCTCATGCCCGCCCCTCCTGCCGGTGCATCCGCACGTCGAGGACGGATCGAGGCTGGCCCTGTCCGGGATGGCGCGGCACCGGCCCTCGCTGCCGGGCAACGTGGGACCGGACCTGCTGTGGGGAGTCGTGCCACTCCATGCCGGAGCCGGCTGAGGACGGGTGGATCGGGAGGCTACCTCTGGCAGCGGGCTTCCGAACGAGAGGTGACATGCCATGAAAAAACCCCCGCACAAGGCGGGGGATAGGGGAGGGCTCACGCTTCGTCTTTCTGTCCAGCCCTCACGTAGAACTTCTCTTGGACAGGCGTCACGCTCAGGCCGGGAAGCTCCACGCGGGTCCCGTCCTCGGTGAGGTGCGCCACGGCACCCTCCACCTTGAGGAGCTGGTTGAGCGTCCTCGTGTAGATCCTCGTCACGATCACGCTGTCCAGGTAGGGCGCCTGGGTGAGGATCGCGCGTTCCAGCGTAGCCTCGTCGGTGACCTGCACCCGGCCGGGGGCCTTGTGGATTCCGGCGGTGCCGACGAGGAACTTCACGCTCTTCTTCCGTGCTGCGCGCGCAGCACCCGTTCCGCCTGCGTCCCGAACCGCCAGTCGAGGCCTGCTTCCTCCCGTTCGAGCTCGCGGATCATCGCGGCCGCCTGGGCTTTGACACGGGCGATCTTGCTCTGGATGTCCGCCTTCTTCCCCACGAACCACTCCAGCCGCTCGACCGTGTCGATCTGGAAGGCAGGTTCTGGGGCGGTGGACATGCCCGCTTCCTGCTCGTAGCCCATGATGTCCTCGTAGAGGGCGTGGAATTCGGCGTGTGCGGGGTGGTCCGCCTGTCCCGCTCCGGCGGACCACAGATCCTGGATGCGGGCGAGGGCGGCGGGATAGGTGGTCTCGTTCAGGGCGTCTGACATGGGGCGCTGGCCCCCGCGGCAGCGGGGAGGGTCAGGCCTGTTGCAGGACCTGCGCCCGCACCAGCAGGTCGCCCGGGTGGGGAAAGCGTCCGCGCAGCTCGGCCAGCCGGGCGTCATAGGCCGCCTCGTCCCAGGGCCAGGCGAGTTGCCGGGTCAGCGCGGCGTGCAGAACCTCCACGAAGCGGCGCTCCAACGTCACGGCACAGAGGGCCGCGATGATGCCGGTGTTCGCGTCGATCAGGAAGACCGGCATGGGAAGTTCCCGGTCCACGGCGGGCAGCACGAAGTCGGGTCCGGCCAGGTGGGGCGTGAAGGCCGCCTCGGCCCATTCGGTCGCGCCGACCTGGTACAGCAGCAGCAGCTGGTCGGCCTCCGCGAAGAGGGCGAGGCTGACGTGCCGCCGGGCCACCGCCAGGATCTCGTCCGGCCTGGGGTTGGGGTAGAAGAGCAGCAACCCGGGAAGTCCGAAGCGCAGCTCGAACTGCTGCCCCGCGGGCCAGTCGGTCACGTCGGGGTGGAAGGGTTGGCCGACCCGGTAGGTCGTCCGCTCCGGAGGCTGCGGCTCGGTCATGTTCCCGGGGCACCCCACCGGGTGAGGGACCCGCCGGGCGTGAAGGGCACGGATCAGACCTCTCCGGGCGACGAAGGTCGGACGGTCGCTGGTCCGGGTCAGCCGGGTCGGATCGTCTTCCTGTCACCCACGGCACCGAGCGCGTCTCGTTTCTCCCGACTGGGATCGTCGGCACGCGTTCCCCACGGCAGCAATGGCTGCACCCCCGCCCGCTCGCGTCACCGCTGAAGGTGTGCCTCGATGCGGCCCAGCGCCCGGTGTTGCTGCGCGGAGGCCGGGTTGACCTGGCCCTCGACGGCCCGCCACTGCACCACTGGCACCGCCTTTCGCAAGTGGTGTGCCAGTGATCACACACGTCTGTGGGGCGGCGCATGTTGGCATACCTTTGCTGGAGGTGCCGCAATTTCAGCAGAGCCTCGCAGTACGCCTCTTAAGCAGCCTCCTTCAGGGTGCGGCGGTAGGCTTCGGCCTCCCCGGCGTGCCGGGCCTCCAGTTCCGTCATGCGCTCACGTTCCCGCGCGCACAGCCGCAACTGGTGATCTTCCTTCCGAGTCCGGGTGAGGTCAGCGGCCTGAAGTTCCGTCGCCATGCCGGCGCCCAGCCAGAGGGGCATCTGCTTCATGTGCAGACGGTTGAACTTCGCGGCGTTGTCGCGGCTGGCCCGCTCGGCGGTCTTGGGCGTGGGTGGCACGGCTCAGGCTCCCTCACCGCTCGCGCGTCGGGCCGCGGCCCGGAGGTCTCGCACCGGCCGCCCCTCCTTCCGGGGCACCCTCACCGCTCGCCCCGTTCCGCTTCCAGCAGTCGCACGAGGGTCCGCAGGTGCGCCGCCGCGTCCTCGTCTCCAGGTTCGCCCAGTGCGTAGACCCGGGATGAGGTGCGGGCCACCGTGCCGTGCAGGGCCTGGACTGGGCCCGTGACGACTTGCTCCCCGTCGCGGGCCTCCGGATGGTCAAAGACGCGTCCGACAAGGGCCGGGCGGCCGTCCACATCCACAAAGCGCCACGTCTCCAGCCGCGCGGCGGCCGCCGGGGCCTCGCGTAAGGAGGTCAGGTCACGGGCGTCGACCACCGCCCGCGCGAGGGCCAGCGTTTCCGCGCCGGCGGCCACCCCGCTGATGGCCGGCGCCGCCGCCATGACATCGACCCGGGCCTGGTGGTCCGGCAGCGCGTCCAGCCGGGCACGCAGCTCGGATTGGGAGCGAAGGCCGCAGAGCAGCTTGGCGGCCTGTGTCAACGCTCCCTTGACGATCACCCGAGGGGTGCCGGGGAGGTCGGGTTCGCCCTCCAGTTCGGCGAGCAGGCGCCGCGCCACCTCGCGACGCGACAACTCCGCCCGCAGGTTCTCGTCCGTGGTTTCGCCGAGCAGGCAGACACGCGCGTCGGCCCATACGAGGCGGCTCGGCAGCGCGAGGAGCACGGTCACGTTGACCGCCCGGGTGGGGAGCGCCAGGGTGGTCGTCCCGGCCCCCAGGTACAGCAGCGCTTCCTGGTCTCCGACAAAAACGTCGTGAATGCCGCTGCTGCGGCCTCCGAGGTCCAGCGGGACGACGCCGGGATTATTCATCCAGGTGTCCTGTCGTCCGCCGTGGTTGGTCAGGTCGAAGGCGGTCTCCGCCTCGGTGGTCGTGACCAGCGCCACCAGATGGAGCGTACTGGTGGCGTCGGCGTAGAGACGGCGCTGGCTAGACAGCGTGCAGGACAGGAATTTCAGTCGGCATGCACCACGGGCACCCGGCAGGGTGAGGGACACGCGCTGGGTGACTGTGGCTTCTCCGGCTCCGAAGTCCTCAAGGTGGGAGCGACCCGGACCCCCGCCCAGCGGGCGAGGGTCGGCCCCGATGTGGCAGAGGTGGTTCTCGCACCGACGCCTCCTCCTTCCGGGGCACCCCGAACTGCCCGACGTCAGAAGGGGAGGTCGTCCGGCTCGGGTTCAGGGATGGAGACGGCCTCCTGGGGCAGGCCGGGATGGTGGCACAGCGGTGCGAGATCGTGTGTGCGGATGCCGAGGCGTGCCTGACCGAGATAGCCGAACGCCGCCGCGAGGTCGATCTGATCCCTCAGGCCCTGATTCCGGTCGCGCTTGAACTGGTGGACGGCACGTCCGCGCACCTCGAGGCAGTACACCGGCGTGCCCTGCCCGTCTCGGGCAACGACGATGACGACCTCGCCCCGGATGGCGGCCCTGGCGTAACTCGACACGCAGTTGTGGAGGGTCTCGCTGACGTGGATGAGGTCGTGCGTCTCCCGGGCCCGGCGGAAGTGGAGCGTGCCGTGGGCCGCGTGAGGGATGTCGGCGTCGAGGTGAGAGAGCCGCCCGTCCGTGCCACTGGGAATGGGCCGGTTCTCGGTCCGGATGCGGGTATGCAGCCGGGCGAGGTGGTCGTGCAGGGCCAGCGGGTCGAGCTGGTCCCGCCCGGGCCGGTAACCCGGCTGCGCCGCCCGGACGTCCTGCCACAGGCGCTCCGTGTCGCCGAGCAGGAGCGCGAGGCCGGAGACGGTGTGCCCCTTCCGAAAGGTACGGATCAGCCGCCGGGCGGCCTGCTGTTCGCCGCCCGCGAGCTCGACGTACCAGCGGGCATCAAAAGGTGGACCGCAGCGGTGCTCGCGCAGGGTGGACGCGTAGGCGTTCAGGACCTGGGCCTTGAGGTCCGGGGACCTCATGCCGCTGCAGTGGAGGGACGCGGCCAGGGTGAGCACGTCCAACCGTGCGAGGAGCGGCCGGACGCCGCGGGGCAGGGAACCGCACAGTTCGCGCAGCAGGGTGGTCGCGCCCGGCCTGCGCCTCAACCACGCCCGGTACTCGCGCTCAGTGCTGAGCTGCATGTGCTCTATGAGCGCGGGCACGTTGAGGTAGTCCGGGTGCTGCACGGCGAACAGGAAGGGACCCAGCCGCTCGGTGGTGAGGGTCTGGTCCTCCGGCCCGAAGGCCTAGCGGAGTTGCGCGAGTTCCCCGGCGCAGCAGGTTTCCCGCGCCAGTTCCCACGCGAGCGCCTGGAGGCCCCGGCACACCTCCGGCGTGAGGACCGCCGGATCGAAGCGACCGTACTTCACGTTCCGCACCTGCCCGCCTTGAATCAACAGCAGGTCCCGGCCCCGGCGCTGAGCCCGCGTGGTGGTCTGGGTACAGGTGAAGCGGCAGTACTTCGCCGGAGCGTGCTGCCCCGTGCGGGGCGTGAGGGCGCTGACCGAGTACTCGGTGCGCAGTTCGTAGAACTCCCGGACGCCGGGTGTGAAGGGGTGGTCCCGCAGGGCCGTCACCCGGTGAACACAGGTGCGGCCGGACGAACTGCTCGAAGATCGCCGTTCCCGCCTCGTTCAGGTCGGCGGGCTGACCGGCCTCCGAAACCGCAGCCTGCAATGCGGGATGCTGACGAATGGGCACCCGCTCCTTCAGCCCGCTGGCGTGCCGAATCCAGACGACGCCCTCCCACTCGGGCTCGCTGGGGGAACAGGCGTCCGGCACAGTCCACAGCACCCGCCTCCTCCCCTCGTGCCGCTGCTGGAACTGTCCGAAAGCCCAGATCTCGCGCTCCAGCGCGGCGGGACCCTTGACGCACGCACGGGCGGCGCGGGGCACCCGGAGCCGTCCGGGAAACAGGTGGGCGTTGCGTTCGGCGAGCCGGGCGTACAGCACGTCCAGTTCGTGTTGCGGCTTGGGGGCAGGAGTGGCCTGTTCGGACATGCCCGGCTTCCTCCGGCCCTGGACGGAGAGGGGCCACCGCATGCCTTGCCCGTCCTTCCGAAATCTCACCCAGCGTCTGAAGGCACCGGAATGGAGGGGCTGCCCGTTCAGCCCCGGGTGTGGGAGGTCAGAACGGCTGGGCGTGGTGGAGCAGTGCCGCGAGCCGCCGGTCGAGGACCGTGAGCCGGGTTGGAGGTGGCGGGCTTGTTCTCGGGTGAGGGCCTATCACGGCAACCTCCGGCGACCACGCGTTCATGCCGCCAGCTCACGCCATCACGCTGCTCGAGCGTTCCTCCAGCACGGTGAAGTACCGCTTCTCTCCACCGATGATGCTCGCATCCGTCTTGACGAGCACCTGCGTGATGACCAGGGCGCCGCTGCACTGCCCCTTGAGCGGCGTCTCCCGCCAGGCCTCGACCTTCAGGTAATGCGGGCGGGTCTCGGGCGCGCCCGACTTGACAGGGAGGTTCAGCGTCACCAGGGCTTCCGTCACCTCGCCGAACACCCCTGCCCGGCGCGTCTCGGTCTTCTTCGCCAGCCGCCCGCGGAGGGTGAAGATGTTGACCGCGTTCTCCAGGATGAGATGCTCCCCCTGGCGCCGGGTGCGGACCCCCTGCAGCTTCACGAAGGAGCGGCCCCGGGTCACGACCTGCGCGCGCGGTTCCTGAGTCTGCCGGTCGGTCCAGATCAGCTGCTCGACCGCCGCCCGGTCGAAGAGCACGGCTTGTCCCGGTTCGAGCTGGAGGGCCTTCATGGCGACGTCTCCAGTCACGCGGACCTGCTCGAAAAAGACCAGGGCTTTGCTGACTCGGCTCGTCTCGCCCGCCAGGGTGACGATGGCAGCGGGAAAGGTCTGGGTCTTGTCCTCGACGCGGACGACGCAACCGCTGATCATGCCTTCGTTCATGGTGCACCCCTTGTGGTGGGGAGCTGACCCGCTCAGGGGACAGCGAGAGGTTCAGTGCAGCAGGAGGATTCGACCGATGGAGGGGGCGGACCTGAAGTCGTTGAGGGAGAGGACGCGGGCGGTGAGGCCACCCCCGACCAGGAGATCGCCGGGACGAACCTGTTCCTGCCGTGGGTCGTTCACGACCGTGAACACCAGGACGTCCGGGGCGAGTCGGGCGCGAACGTTCAGGGCCAGGGCGGCGCGGTCCATCGCGTCGTAGATGTCACGGCCCTGAACGAGGATTTGCGCAATGACCTGAAGCTGGGCCTCGGCATGCCGCAGCAGGTGGAAGTCGAACTCCTTCATGCCGCCTGCCCCGCTCGGCAGGGCGAGGGTCCTGCCGGGACATGATGAAAGGGGAGAGGCACGCCGGCCCCTCCCCATTGCCCTTCGCCTTCTCTGTCCTACGTCCTGGGCCGCACGTGCCGGAGGCTCAGGAAGAGCCGCAACTCACCGGAGCCGAAGCGCTGGAAGCCGAAACGCTCGTAGAAGCGGGCCGCTCCCTCGGAAAGCGCATCCACCACGATCACCCGCAACCCCAGCTCACTCTCCAACCGTGCGCAATGTTCGACGGCCGCCGCGAGGAGCCGCTCCCCAAGGCCCCGACCCTGCTCGCGCACGTCCAGCGCCAGCCGCCCGATCAGCACGCCTGGAACGTCACGGTAGGGAATGCCGCGCGCCGCGTCTTCGGGCAGGTCGTGAAGCCGGAGACTGTGGGCGCTGAGGGTGTAGTACCCCACGATACGGGCGGGCTCGCTCGCTCGGGTGAGGACGTAGCAACGCGCGAGCGAGCGTTTGCGGTCCTGGCTCGCCTGTTCGCGCAGGTAGCGGTCGAGCGTCGCCTCACCACACGTGAACGCCGCCCGGTCATGGTGGGGACCGAGCGGCGTCACCTGCAGATCGTCCACACTCACGGTTCTTCCCGCACAGGCAGCGAGGTCCGGCCGAAGTGGCGCGTGAGGCGGTCCACACCCTGGGGAGCCTCGCCTTCCTCGAGGGCACGGAGAAACGCTTCGGCCTGTTCTCGGCCGAGCTGCGTCACGCGGTGATGTTCGACCACTCGCGTCGCGGCGTCCACGAGGTGACGGGTGGCAAAACCCGTGAGGGTGAGCCCCTCGAGGGTGGCGGCCTGTTCGATCAGGTCATGGTGCTCCCCAGTCACTCGCAGGTGCAGGCGCTCGTCTTTCGGTAGATGCGTCATCACATTCCCCTCGGCATTATTGTACGCCAGAATGCCACACCAACGACAGACTGCTCCAAAAGAAGACGAAGGGATGCGGCGCCCAGCTTGGTGTGAAGCCGGGCGCCGCGCACCCTCGTGGCGGTGCAACCTGTCAGTTCTCGTGTCCCCGTTCACGTCGGGAGGACGTGCGGCTGTCCTCGGCCAGGGGGACAGGGTGCCGATGAAGCGCAGGAAGGGATTCTCGCCCTCACCGACCGGCGTCTGCTCGACGGGGAGATCCACATCGATCACCAGGGTCTGCCCGGGCCCCTGGGCGAGGCGGGCCTGCGCCTCGGGGGGCAGGGTGAGCCGTCCCTGCGCGTCGACAGTCACGGCGACCTCGGCATGCTTCCTCCGGGGGTCAGGGGAGTGCGTGCACGCCCGGCAAGGTTCCGGGCGAGGGTCCTTCCGGGAAAGGTCTGCCCTTCGGGGTCACAGGTGGGCGGTGAGGCGCTCGATCTCGCGAACCGTCCCCCGACCCCAGGGCACCCGCTCGAAGAGGGCCTGCCAGGCCAGTTCCTGCTCTCCCTCCCGGCCGATCAGGGCGAGGTAGGACGCGGCGTCGGTGGTCCGGAGGGCCCACTCCAACGCGGCGAGGAAGCCCGGCTGGTCCAGGTGCTCGTGCAGGTGCAGGGTGACGACCCCGAGGTCGCCGTGCACCTCCAGCTGAAGAGGCACGGGCGCGGGAACGAGGGCCGAGCGGGACGCCTGCACCGCGGCCGCCGTCTCGGGGCGAGCTCCCGACCGGGCCGCGAGACGCAGGGCCTGGGGACGGGTCAGGCCGTCCTCGAAGGTCTCGGCGTCGATGGCCGTCTCCCCCTGCGCCTCGTCGGTGCGGGTCTCGAACACGGCGTACCCCGCGCCCGGCCGGTGGGTGACGTGGAGGCTGCGCCGCTCGCCACAGCGTGGCGGGAACTGCTGCTCGACCTCGAAGGCGGGCGTGAGGAAACTGGCCAGGACATGCAGGAACCTCAGCATGTCCCGGCCCTCCCCACCGTGAAGGGAAGGTGCCTGGTCCGGCCGCCGAGGGTGGTGTCCACGCGCGCCCGGTCCGACCGCCGTCCAGCGCGAATGCCGTGGAGGGTCCGGGCCGCCGAGGTGATGACGCGGGCGGTCTGGAGAGCCTCGCCAGCCGAGAGCGTCAGCGCTTGATCCACCTCTTCCGGAACTTCCAGGCTGAGACGGATCACGCCGCCGGAGGGCGGCAGGACCAGGGGCCCGCAGGTGAACAGGGTAAAGGAGTCGTCTGCCGCGTCCTCCAAGTGCACCGCGAGAGCAAGCGCCTCGGGGGTGGTGAGGGACGCCGCGATCTCACCGAGACGGAGGTCGAGGTTCACGCCCTCGCCGAGCTTCAGGGACAGGTTCATGCGCTCCTTTGCGCCCGGCGTTCTACCGGGCGAGGGTCCCCCAGGGGCACCCCGCCGGGGGCGATGGGGACGGCGGGTGGATGTTCCAGACGAACAGGGGAGAGAGGCGCTCTCTCCCCGGGCTGGCTCAGAACGGCAGGGGCTCCTCGTCGGGCGGGAAGTCCTCCAGCCCCTGATCGATGTCCAGCCCCCCGGAGCGGGTCGGGGCGGGCGCGGCGTTTTGAGAGCTGGCCGCGCGAGTCCCCGAGGCGGCAACCGGCTGCCGCTGCTCGCGTGCCGGAGCTGGCGTGCCGGAGGTGCCCGTGCCCGCACCCCGGCTGAGGGGGACCACGCTGTCCGCCTCGACCTTCTTGGTCCGGCGCCTGTTCCCGTCGCGGTCCGTCCACGACTCGTCCACCAGTGCGCCCTCCACCAGGACTGGGTCGCCCTTGCGCAGACCCTGGTGAGCCAGGGCCAGGTCGCGCCACAAGGTCACGTCCACCCAGTGCGTCTTCTCCTGGGCCTGGCCCTGACGGTCCTTGTACTTCTCGTTGACGCCCAGACGCAGACCGAGCACGGCGTCACCGGCAGGTGTGTACCGCAGTTCGGGGTCGGCGGACACGTTCCCGATGACCGTGGCCCGGTTCAAGCCGCCCCTGAGCCGCTGCCCGCCCCGGCCATCCTGGGCGATCTCGAAGTCTCCGTCCGCTTGACGCACCGTCCCCGTGACGCGCACCCGCAGGGCGCTGCGCTTGCCCCCTTCGGGCGCCTCCCACTGGCTGTAATCGAGCTGCCCGTCCGCCACCAGGACGTCGCCCGCCTGATACCCGCGCTCGGCCAGATGTTCGGCGTACTTGCCCAGCGCCTGCCCGTTCTCGTAGAAGGGGATGACGTGCGCGCGCCCGTCGCTGCCCGTGATGTGGCGCTCGCCCGCGAGGGTGAGATCGAGGACGGCGGTGCCTCCCGGGGTGTAGCGGAGTTCGGGATCGCGGGCGAGGGCGGCGATGATCAGGACCTTGTTCATGGGGACTCCTTCTGGTGCGCGGCGGCACCGGTGAACCTTGCCGGTGGTTCGCCCGGTGCGGTCTCCGGGCGAGGGATGGCTGCCCGTTCTGCAGTGGACGCGAGGGGTGACCGTGCCCGTCCTCCAGCGTGGGTGCGGGTCAGGTTGGTCACGTCAGGGCGTGTTCAGGCGACGAGACCCTGAGGAGCGGGCGAGGCGAGCAGGGCGCCCAGCAGACGGCGGACGTACGCGGTCAGCGCAGGCACTTGGGGATGGGCAGGGAGGCCGTCGGCATCCTGCAGGGCCAGGCGGGCGAGTTCACAGGTGGTCTGGGCCGACACGGCGGGACAGGTGATCATCAGGTCGACGCACAGGGTGCGTTCCAGGTTGGGCCGCAGGACGTCGAGCAGGTCGAGCAGGTTCAGCGTGTGGGTCAGCAGGGCCTGGCCGGCGGGGGGTGTGCCGGCGACTTGGGGGAGGACGGGCGGCCTCACACGTGCCTCCAGCTCTGATACTTCCGCTCGCGTTTCTGCTCACGGGTGAGGGGACGAGGGAACTTCCTCTTGCCCTTGTGGCGGATGCGTTTGGTGGTGGTCATGCGGCTGGCCCACCCGCTGCCCGGCGGGTGAGTGTGGAGACTCATCGATCTGGCGGGGCACCCCAGCGTCTCTGCCGGACGTGAGCGGAAGCGGCTGCACCTTTCGCCCGAGTGCGGACGCCATCAAAAATGACGTGGAGGCTCCCCGCTCGGCGGCCGGGTTGACGAGCGCAGGTCAGGCTTTGGCGTGCCGGGCCCACCAGCGATCCGTGTTGACGAGGTGAGCGGTGCGGATCACGAGCTGTGTCCGGAGAGTGATCCGACCGGAGCCCTGGCAGGTCGTGCACGTCTCCAGGTTCTGGCCGACCTCGACCTCGGCCGCTCCCGTGTCGGGGTCGCTGAACACGATGCTGTCGTCCACCAGGAGGTCGCCCTCGCCGTGGCAGTTGGGGCAGGTCACGAGAACGGGGTCGGGGACCCGGTGGCCGAAGCGGCGAAGCAGGAAGTGCAGGAGGGCCATGCCTGCCTCGCCGCCCTGAAGGCGAGGGTCCTCCCGGGCCACGCAAAAGGGAAAGGCTCGGCACGGGACCTCCCCGACCTGCAACGCCCGGTCGCTGGTCACAGTGGGGACATCCGGTCGGCGCTGAGGATCAGGGGTCGCAGGTCGTCCGTCGTCTCGGGTGTTGGGTGGCATTGCTGGGGTGCTCCTGAAGTTCGGGACCGGGGAGGTCAGGCGAAGGGGAAGAGGGTGCTGAGCAACAGGACCAGTTGCATGACGAACAGCAGGAGGAGGACGACCCGGAGAGTACCCATCAACCGGGTGCCGGTGCGGGTGTCGAAGGCCGGACCGAAACGGCGGGCGAGCAGGAACAGCACGGCCCACAGCAGGGTGGCAAGCAGCGAGGACCAGACCTGCGCCGCGTCGGGCGGGGCCCTGCGACTGACCTGCAACGTGAAGCCGAGCAGTAGGGCGGGAGGGATGATGGTGGCGAGCCAACGCAGGAGCCGAGCGTCCCTGCGAAGGCTTCCGAGCAGCAGATGCAGCATGGGCACCCTTTCAGGTCAGGGATGTGGACCGGGTCCCGGGAACAGGCAAAACCCGGGTGGGGCATCAGTGCAGGTGAACACGGACGCGCGGTTTTCGAGGACGGGGACCGAGCTGCTCGGCGAGACGCAGGACCTGGAGGGCCGCCTCGACCTGAGCCTGGAGTTCGCCCCGACCCTCCTCGTGCTGCGAAGTTTTGGGGCTGACGTAGGTACGGCAACGGGGGTTCACCATCTCGCTTTCCTCCTGATATGAAGACCTGTTGCGCGATAGAGGGGTGGCCGGGTAGGTTCGGGGGGTGTTGCGGCTGGACAAGCTGAAGTCCCGAGCACGTTCCTTCGAGCGTCTGGTGGGGCTGACTCCCGAAGAGTTCGAGCGGCTGCTGAGCAAACTGGAGCCGTTGTGGGAGCAGGCCCACCGCCGCTCCCTGCTGGGCGCCGGACGGGTTCGGCGCATCGGTGCGGGCAACACCTTCAAGCTTGACCTGAGCCAGCGATTATTCGTCACGCTGCTCTACCTGCGCCAGTACTTCACAATGCACGTCCTGGGCATCCTGTTTGACCTGGACGCAGCGAATGTTTGCCGCAACATCCACGGCTTGCTGCCCGTCTTGGAGCAGGCGTTGCCTGCTCCCCTGCGTTCCCGGACCCTCCAGGCCAAGCCGGATGAGGTTGCGGGCAACCAGACCAAGAAGCCGAGAAAGATTCGCTCGTTGGAGGAGTTCTTGGAGGTGTTCCCCGAGCTGACGGACGTGATCGTGGACGGCACCGAGCAGCCCCGGGGGCAGCCGAAGGTGAAGAAGGGCCAGACGCCGGGGAAGAAAGCGGTGGGGCGGCCCAAGGACAAGAAGCGGTTCTATAGCGTCAAGCAGGGCACGCACACCCTGAAGACCCAGGTGGCGGTGACGCCCGAAGGGCAGGTCGTCCATCTCAGTGCGACCGCCAGCGGTCGCACTCATGACATGAAGGTGCTTAAACGGTCGCGCTTGATCAACCGCTTGCCCCCCCATGTCCGAGTGTGGGGGGACCGTGGGTACACCGGGCTGGAGAAGGTCTACCCCGAGCGCGAGACCATCGTGCCCGCCAAGCGCCCGAAGAAGGGCGAGTTGAGCCTGGAGCAACGTGAGCTGAACCGTCTGATCTCCAAGGTACGGATCACCGCCGAGAACGTCATCAATCGGATGAAGAAGTTCCGCGCCTGCAAGGAGTTCTTCCGAAACGAGCCCAAACGGCATGGGGTCATATGGGGCTGTGTCGCCGGACTCGTCAATCTCCGCTGGCAACGCCGACTCCTCCTGCCCACGACCTGAAACCTAGCGTAGGGCAGCGGGGCGACGTGAACCGTCGCCCCGCTGCCCTTCAACTACTGCGCAACAGGTCTTGAGATGGAGTGAGCGCGCCGCCTGAGCGGCGAGGGTCCCGCCGGGCCAGAGCGCGAACACGGAGCGTCGCCCGCCCGCTCTCTGTTGTGAACGAGAGGGGCACGAGGACGGGGGAGGGCTGCTCGGGCACCGACGGTGGGGAAAGGTGATGCCCGAGTCAGGTGGCCTGGCGTGGAGACTGTCGCAGGCAGATCGGCACTGGTAGCGGTCTGGCGAGGCTCGCCGTGACCCTCTCACGGTGCAGGTGACTTCGGTTCCTCCAGGCCATCAAAACCCCTGCCTCCACGGCACCCCCGGCGTGTTTTCGCATCACTGCCGGACACGTCCCGGGGTCTTGAGGCGATTCTTCAAGGAACGTTCTCCTGCCCTCACCGCTGGCATCCGGAGGGCTCAGCATGGGCGGGCTTCTCTCGATGAACCGTCCGCTCCTCACTTCACCCTCTCACGCGGATGAGAAGTTTGAATACTTCTGGTTTAAATTTTTAAGTGCTTTGTACTTCGAGGTTGGGGCAGGGCGGTCTGAAGCTGGAAGACGAGCACGGACACGTGCTTCAGGCGGGGTGAAGGCTGGCGGTGCAGGAGGGGGAACGTTTCGTTTCTGAAAAAGCTGAATCACCCACAGACCCCCCACCTTTGACCTGTCGCCCTGTCTCAGTTTCTGTGTGTGAGAAAGGAACTCGAACAGGGAGTTGTGCCGGGAGACCAGCACCGCCATGTCTCTGCTGGAACCGCGCCCGTCGGGCGAGGGACGAGGATGGACTTGGTGCTTGTGTTCTTGGAGCGCGCCTCCGGTGTTCCTTG
Source organism: Deinococcus aetherius (assembly GCF_025997855.1). Classification (NCBI taxonomy): domain Bacteria; kingdom Thermotogati; phylum Deinococcota; class Deinococci; order Deinococcales; family Deinococcaceae; genus Deinococcus; species Deinococcus aetherius. Next base: position 291,852 of record NZ_AP026563.1, on the reverse strand, counting down.
CAGCAAGGGAACGGCTCCTCGTGAAGGGGCCCGGGGTTGGAAAAGAAGAACAACGGGACGCCTGGCACGTCCCGTTGTCGCAGGGCCTTCGGGTTCAGGCGACGCGGATTTCGTGAAGACCTTCGGTGGGGGTGGCGTTGTCGAGCAGGGCCTCGATACTCCGGTCGAAGTCGGTGTGGACCCGGTAGTGGCCGCGGTCCATGACCTCGATGGCGATGGCGAAGGTGCTGGGGTCGAGCTTCCGCCCGTCCCGGATTCCCAGCAGCGGCCAGAGCTTCTGGCTCTTCACCACTCGATCCATGTCCCGGCCGTGCAGGGTGGCGGTGATGGGCACTCCACGCGGGGCGTTCTCGACGATGATCGGGATGTCGTTCCGGTACCCGAGCTCGTCACCCAGCAGGGCCTGAGGGGCGGCATTGGCGATCGCGCGCGCGTACTTTCCACCCTGCAACTGGGGGTCCCCGATGATGACTCGCCGGGCTTTGCCGATGATCCAGTGAGCGAGGTCGCTGTCCCCGCCGATCTCATTGCTGGTGTCCATGATGATCAGGCCGCGGCCCAGCCGCTCAGCCATGATGCGCGCGATGTCCCTGAGGAGGGTCGTCTTCCCGACGAAGGGCGGCCCGATGATGGCGATGCCCACGCCCCGGTCGATGGCATCCTGGAGGACATCGCGCAGCGGCCCGGCGACGCCGATCAGGGCTCGGCCAATGCGCACGGTGATCATCACGCTGGCCCCCTGGAGGTTGGTCTCGCGGCTGATCCGATGCAAGGTCCCGGGGATACCGATGCGTCCGTCCGCCCGCCAGCCCTTGGTGACTCCGGACTGCATCTCGGTGTCGACTCGGCCGAACAGCACCGGGTCCAGCACCAACGGGTAGTCGATGCGCAGCCCTCCGAACCGCACGCTCAGGGGCTGATTCAGGTCGAGGATGATCTCGTCGATTTCCACCAGGTTTGGGGCGATGATCTGCCGGAGTTCCTCCGGAAAGCGCTCCTGCACCGCCGCGTACTCGGCTGGCGTGGTGAGGTCGGTGACGGGAAAAGGCTTCACCATGCCAGGCCGTACCTTTCCTTGATCAGCACCCGGGCGGGGACATTCGGAGAGGCGTTGATGACGTTCGCGCTGGCCGTCAGCGCCCGGGTGAGTTCAGCCGACGTCCCGCGCCGCACGGTCGAGGAGCCGTCGGCGAGACCAGCGCCGAGGTAGAGGGTCCGGTTGTCCACGATGATCAGGGGCGGGGCATTCAGCTCGCCGAAGTGGTAGCCGAGCGGCAGGGGCGGTTGCTCCGCGTTGGCAAGGGCGACGCTGGGAAGGAACGAGCCGGGCCGCAGGTGAGCATGCCGAGGTGTGATCAGGTAGACGTGAACGCGGCGGCTGGCCGCCTCCTTGAGGGCTTGCGCCAGCATCTGTGCCTGGAGGTCGGGGAGGTAGGCGATCACCTGGCGCTGGGCCCGGTGCAGGGCCTGCGTGACCTCGTTCAGAGTGGTGGTCTGGGCGGTACCGGTGCTCGCCGCCCAGGCGAGCATCAGGGGAACGAATCTGCGCATACCCCTGCATAGTGACCGCGGCCTAGGTTGGCAAGGCGCGATCCCGGTGCCCGGGTTGGCCGCTCCCCAACCCTCCTTCCGGGGACGGTTGGGATGCACCTCCTGCTTCCTGGATGTACCGTCACGCCGCTCACCGCGTCCGAGAAGGACGGAGAGAACGTTCCTCGCCCAGGAGTGCCCCTGCCCTGCGTGGAACCGCAGGGAGGCGGTGTTGTGCGCCTGTGCCAGGACGACGAAAGTGGCCCCGGGTTCAAGCATTCGGGGCCGTGCCTTCCTCTTTCAGGGCTCTTTGGGAGCCCGGTGTTTCTCCAGGGTCTGCCACAACGGTGGGCCGTCCTCGTCTTCGGTCCCCAGGGTCTCGTGCGGAAACCGGTCGGCTTCCTGCTCGCCTTCCTGCCCGCGCGTCTCTTCGTCTTCGTTCGTCCAGGTCCTGCCCGCCAGGCGTTTCTTCGTGGTCTTGCGCGGGCCCGGGCGGCGGCCTTCAGCCTCGGAACCCCGGGTCTCCTGCGGGTCCGCTTCCTGGGCGCTTTCCTGATGGCGAGCTTCCTCCTCGTCTCTCGTCCAGGGCTTGCTGGTGGGCCGCTTCCTCGCAGCCTGCCGTGGTGCAGGGCGAGTGTCTTCCGCTGCGGCGGGGGCCGCGTCCTGCTCGTGGTCCTTCACCCGGGCGTCTTGCAGCGCGTTCCAGAAGCCCGAGGGGTCCTGGCGGTCGATCAGGATGTACTGACTCTTGCCGATGCGTTTGCCGAGCACTTCCGGCGCTGCCCCGAACAGGTCGCGGCACGGGAGGAAGCGCAGGTACACCCGCTCACCCTCCAGGATCGCCTGGACCTCCGGGCGTTCGTCCGGCCCCAGCGCCTCGCGGGCCGGGTGACCTTCGACCATCGGCCCGTTCTGCTCCAGCCACAGGTCGAGGGCGCCGAAGGTGGCCTGCTTGTTCAGCCGCAGGCGCAGGTCGCGGTTCAATAACGCCAGCCCCTCGGGCTTGAGGCGCAGTTCGTCGGAATCCGCCCTGCCGGTCCAGCCGCGGGAGGAGAAGCCCTGCAGGGTGCGTCCCTCCTTCAGGGCCTCCGGCAGGTCCGCGGTGCGGACGTACAGTCGCTCGCGGTCACTCGCGCTGAAGCGGACCCGGGCGCCGCTCTCCAGCACCCCGGTCACCCAGGTCCGGAAGCGTTCGTGCTGCTGGGCGATGAAGTCCTCCTCCGGAGTGGTGGCCGCGCCGAGCACCCCGGAGCGGATGATCTGCTGGGTGACGTGGGCCATGTTCTCACGCTCAGGGTTGACCTGCCGGTAGAGTTCGTGCAGCCGGTTCGGGATGCCCCGTGGGATGTCCGGCCCGTCGAGGAAGGGATCCTCGATGGCGGGCATGAAGGTGCGAATGGGGTTGGCTCCGCGGACCTTGATGACGGCCTCCATCGGTCGGAAGTGGGGGAACTCCTCGGGGGCGAGCAGCGGCACCGCGACCTTGCGCAGCCCGATGCTCTGACGGGTGGTCTCGTCCAGGGAGGTGCCCAGGAAGCGGCGACGGGTATCGCCCTCGCTGATGTCGTACACCGTGGTCTTGCCGACGTACTGCGAGAAGAGCTCGCGCTCCTCGTCGTCCACCGCGAGCGGGAAAAAGATCTTGCGGCCGATCACGTTGGTGGTCAGGGCCTTGCTGTAGTTGTCGCCGTAGACCACGGCGAGCTGGGCGAGGTTCTGCACCCCGATGTGGTGCGACACGTTGTAGGAACGCAGCACGCCGAGCGAGCGCATCATGTACGGCAGTTGTCCGAAGGAAGGGAACTCGTCGAGGACGTACGCGGCGTGCCTCTTGAGGACGCCTCCCTGAGCCGCCGCCTCGCGCTGGAGTTCACGGTCGATGTAGCGCTTGACGAGCTGGAGGAGCACCACGCCGTCGCCCTCCATCATGTACTCCTGTTGGATGCCGATGTAGAGCAGGGTGGGCTCGCGAAAGGCTGCGCGCACGTCGATGTTCTCGCCCACAAGGCTCTCGGTCGCCCGCGCCACCATCGGGTTGTAGAAGATGCGCAGTGCGTTCTTGATGCCCTGCAGGACCGAGGCGACCTCCTGGTTCCCCTGCGCGAAGATGCCCTTGAGGTTGAGGACCACCTCGCTGTTCTCGTCGAAGGCGGCCTGGTCCTCGAACCACTTCTTGAGTTCATTCGGCGTGAACTGCGCCATGCGCAGCAGCTCACGGAAGTTGGGCGTGTCGCTCCTGGCGAGGTACAGCAGGAAGGCGGCGAGCACCCCCCGGTCCCGGTCCCGGTAGTGCTTGCCGGGCTCCTGGCCGTACTCCGGCGGTGGCATGATGGTGGTCGCCATCCTCAGGGCGCTGGCGTAGTCCTCGATGCTGTCGAGCAGGGGCAGACGCATCGTGTTGAGGCTGAACGGGGTGAACATCATCACCCTGCGCCGCCGTCTGGCCCAGTACCCGATCATGTCGAAGAAGCCTGAGTCGGGCTGTGGGTATTTCAGGTCGAAGACGATCACCGTGAAGCCCAGGTGGGCGGCCAGCATGATCAGCGGTCTGAAGTAGCCGCGGGTCTTGCCCGCGCCCACCCCCCCGAGCACCAGGACGTTCTCGGCGAGCGCCGCCATGCGCACGTACAGCGGGAAGGTCTTGCGGTACTCGATCTTGCCCTCGCGGCCCACGCTGAGCAGGTGGCCGAGGTACCCGAGCAGCTTGTTCTCCGGCCTCGTCGGGTCGTGCGTCCGGTACTGGTTCAGGCCCTGATCGTCGGCCTGGGCCCACCAGGCGAGGCCGGGGTCCTTGGTGGCGTACGTGCGCGGCCGGGCCTTCAAGCCGTAGATGACCAGTCCCACGACGGGAGACGCCAGCGACCACAGCGGGAAGAGGCGGGCGAAGCCCTGCTGGAAAGCCGCGTTGCAGGCCTGGCTCAGGGTGCAGTCGAGCAGGAACGTCTGGCTGTGCAGAGCTGCCGGCCAGCCTTTGGCGACCATCACTTGGGAGACCTGCCCTGCCGTGTGCACGGCGAAGTAACCGGGGACGAGGAGCGTGGCGAGAAACAACAGCAGCCAGCCGACCGGGAAGGTGCGGACCCCCTGACTCTGCTGAACGGTGCCCGCCGGGGCAGAAGCGTGGGACAAGGGGGAGGGCTCCTTTCAGGGGACCGGGGAAAGACACTGCGCCCCGGAACTCAGGCAGCGGGGCGCGGGAGGCGGGGTTCAGGGCTTCGGGGGAGGCAGGGCACCCCGGACGGAGCGAGTGGTGGCCTGCGCGAGGATCACCTTGGGATTGGGGACCGTCACGCCGCTGCCGGGCAGACCGTTTCCTTTGGGCAGTTGCGTGACGGTCACCTTCGGGCCGCTGCTGGCCGGCGGGGCGAGGGCGGGTGTCTTCTGGGCGCTCGCGTCTGCCACCGCGCGTTGCCGGCGTTCCCTGGGACGCTTGTTGAAGTCGGTGAACACACCGCTCGACTCCCCACCGCCCAGGCCGCCGAGGATGCGCTCGACGGTGGCGGGGATGCGCCGCAACTGCGAGACCGCGACGGAAAAGGCCACGATGATGGCGAAGATCGCGACACCCACGCCCATAAAGGCGCTCTCCAGACCCTGTGTGAAGCCGTCGATGACCGCACCGATCCCCTCCACCGCTCGACAGGCCACGAAGAGGACACCGCTGCAACTGTCCAGCCGCTGCTTGACCTCAGTCAACATCTGCGTGCCGATCTCGATGTTGTACTGCAGGTTGGCGTTCAGGCTCTGCACCGGGCTAGTGAGCATGGTGGTCATCAGGATCGCCATGAAGACCGGAATGATCAGGATGGTGACGACGTTGGACAGCCAGATCACGCCGACCGTCTGGAGAAACTGTCGTGAACCGAGGGTCGTCAGGGCCAGCACGATGGGTAAGGCCAGCACGCTGATTACCACCATCATGCCGCTGCTGTACACCAGGATCGCGAACACGCTGAAGATGCCCAGCGTGAGGAAGTACGCCGCCGAGTAGGCCGACTTCGGAAGGGGTGATTTGATGTTGCCGCCGCTGTCGACGGTTTTCTGCATCTCCTGGTAAGCCGTCTCCAACGTATTGGGGTCCGCCTTGGTCCCGAAGAGGGCCTTCTGCGTGGAGATAGCCTGGATGTCCATGCTGATCGCGACGTAGTTGGAAATCTTTTCGTCCAGTTCCTTCGTCTTGGCGAGGATGCGCTGGTCCAGCATAGCTTGACCGACCCGTGCGCTTCCGACGTAGGCCGTCTGCCAGGCGCCCATCGCCCAGTCCGCCGCGACCCAGCCAATGCCGCTTTTCGCGGTGTAGGCGTTCGCCGCAGTAAAAGCCACGAAGCCCAGTGCCAGCGCGCGCAGGAAGGGCGTGGCCGTGCCGCGGCCGATGGAGGTCAGGAGCGCCCACAGGACGCTGGCGACCACGATGAACTTGGCGATGGCCGCCGTGACCGTGAACAGGTTGACGTCGTTGATGTCCTTGATGCTCGCCTGGAGCCAGCACCCGGGATCGGGCACGAAGGTCTCCAGGTTGACGCGGCTTCCCCCTTGAGCCGGTGCGTTGCGCTCCAGCATGGTCTGACAGATGGGACTGAGGCCCCCCGCTCCAGTATCGCTTTCGGCCAGAGCGGGCGCCCCCAGGGTGAACAGCAGCACGAGGACGCGCCACAGGCGCCGCATCACGGCCCTCCCAGCAGGTCGACTCCACGCAGACTGGCCCCGCTCACGGCACTGCCCATACCATCGGTAAGGTTGCGACTGTAGTTGCGCAGGCGCTGGGCCTCACGCTTGGCCTGCTGCCGCTGCGCTTCCATCATTCGCGCGATGGCGTTCGCCTTGTCGAGCCGCGAACGCTGCATCTCCTCCAGCATCTGTCCGAGCGTCTCGGCCTGCGCCACCTGAATTTTCGTCTGGTTGGCCAGCGCGGCCGTGAGCGCGGCGCTGTTCAGGGCGCTGACCCGCAGGGATTCCAGCGAGGCCGAACCCACCATCCGGCTGATGTCCTCGATTTTCTTGTTGTCCTTGAGCGCCTGAGCCGCCCCCGTCGAGTAGTCCAGCGCGTCCAGCGCCCGTTCCTGGGCCTCCTTGGTCAGGCTCTGCGTGTTGCTCTGGGCCTCGGCGTTGTCGGCGATCCGCTGAACCCTGGCCTTGAGATCCTGAAGTCCCGCGGCCTGCTCGCGCACCGCGACGGCCTCGGCAGGCGTCATCGCGGTACGCAGGCGACCCAGCACCTCACGCTGCTGGTCGGTGAGGGCATCGATGGCCGCCTGAGCCACGCCCTGCGGGTCCTGCTGGTACTGGCCCTGGCTGAAGACCTGGTTCACGCCCGCCAGACGCATGACGCTGTTTGCGCTGGCGACGAAGTCCGTGTAGTTGTTCGGGCGGATGATGTTCTTCGCCGTGTCCTGAATCTGCCGCGCGGCAGTCAACCACTTCTGGACCTGCTGGATCTGCCCGAGGAGCGGGCCGAGGTTCGACCCTCCACCCAGGCCGATCAGGTCCAGCAACTGGCTCAGGCCGGGAATCTGCCCGAGCAGCGTATCCAGGCCCGGAATCATCTTCAGGATGTCCGTGAGCGGGCCGAGGCCCGCGAGAAAGTTGAGACCCGGGATCATGCCGATCAGACTCATGAGGCCACCCGACTGCAGGAGATCCGTGAGGCTCCCCAGGTCCTGGGCATGAGCCGTCGACGGCAGGGCGAGGCTGAGCGCAACGCCGAGGGTCACGAACCGGCGAAAGGGCGCCCGGGTCACCGGCGGCCTCCCCGCAGGGAAGTCCGTGCTCCGGGCAGGGGTCCCTGCAAGTGTCCCAGTAAGCAACCTTTCCTGGACGAAGACTTTCCTCCCGGGAACGAGCACGTGGGGGTGGCGGAAGTGTTCATGCAACTTTCCTCCTGGTCCGGACTTCTGCGGCGAGTTGCAAGATGGCCTCGGTGCGGCCGCCGAGCCGTTGCGTGTACGTCTGCCGCCTAGTCTTCTCCTCGTCCTGGGTGGTCACCGTCCAGAGCTTTTCCGGGCTCATCCAGAGCTGCACCACGTCCCCGACATGCACGTTGTCGGCGACCTTTTGCAGCACGAGGTACTCGCCCATCACGCCGGGCCGCAACGTCAAGGAGGCAGCAAGTTCGGCGACCTTGTCCGACAGATGCATGACCTCCTGGAGCCCTGCGATCTCGCCCGCGCCCAGGGCGCTCATCACCACCCAGGCGCTGTTGTTGATCAGGCCACCCAATTTTTCAAAGTCCTTCACGTCCTGCGAGGTGCCCACCGGAATCATGCCCAGGCTGCGGCCGGTCTTGAACCAACGGTTCACGAGATGCTCCAGTTCAGGAATGTGGGCCAGCACGCCCAACTCCTCGAAGATGCCGATCTTCGTCCCAGCGGTGCGGGCCGCCTGTTGGAACATGAACTCGCCGATGAGCAGGATGCCCAGCGCCCGGAGTGTGGGGTCGTTGTACATGCTGTACACGTCGAAGGTCACGCACGGAGCGTCGACCTCCACGGTGGTCCAGCCGTCCAGAAACTCGCCCAGGACGCCGCCCTGCCCCGCGAGGTAGGACTGGAACAACGCAGTGAGACTGTCGCGAATCTGGAGGAAGTGCGGCTTGTCGTGAATGCCCTCGGAGCCGATGCGGCTGAGGGTGCTCAACACCTGCACGAAGTCGCGCAGACGGCCGCCCATGTACACCTCGCGGTACTCGCCGACCTTCTCCGGGTCTGGAACCCGACGTGACTTGAGCAGGAAGAACTGCTGCAGGGCGGCTTCCAGCACCGCCTGATGCATGCGGTCCGGTACCAGGTCCAGGGTGCGGAACACCGCGATGATGAAGGCGGTCTTCTCCGGGCCGGGCTGGTCCTCGCCGGGGGTGGGGTCGAAGATGTTGATCCTCACCGGGCGCCCGTCGGGGAGTCGGGCGGTCGCGCTGATGGAAATCACCTGCCCGCGCAACGACCAGGTCGTCTCCTCATAGTCGTGCTTGGGGTCGAGGATGAAGGCCCGCACGCCCGGGGGCACCATGCTCAACAGCAGGTTCATGTTCCACACGCTCTTGCCGCCGCCAGACTGGCCGATTACCATCATTCCGAAGTTCGTCCCGCCCTTTTTCGGGTTCAGTCCGGTCAGCCCCCCGTGGCGGTTGCGCAGGGGAATCATGGGGTCCAGGGTCCCCATCCAGGGGCTGATCTTGGGGAAGGCGTCGGCGACGTTAGAACAGTGGCCCTTGACGCGGTGGATGGTGAGCTGCCGTGAGAAGGGCATCACGTCGAAAAAGGTCCGCCGTAACTGCTCATTGCTGATGATGGCGTGCGCCCCCTGCATCAGCGAGTACTCGCTGCGGGTCTTTTCCAGCATCTCCGTAAGTTCCTCGCGCGTGCGGGCATACAGCACCGTCGTGAAGCCCAGGCGCCAGAAATGCTTTCCCCGGTACTCGGCCTCGTGGATGGCCTCACGCGCCTTGCGCGCCTTCGCGCTGGTCCCCTCCCCGGCCCGCATGATCGGGCTGTCGACCATGCCCTCGAGTTCCTCCACGGCGGTGTCGAGCCTGGCCTTCTCGGTCCCCTGCTGGAGGTGCTCGAAATCCACCATCACGTAGAAGTGCTTGTTTTGCAGCGCTTCCAGCAAGTTGTCGATAATGTGCACTCCGGTTCCGCTGCCGCCCTTGCCGATGCTGATGGCACCGATCAGTCGGTCACCCATCGTGAGGTACCCGGGGTGGTCAGTGCCGATCTCGGTCTCCGCCACCTGGTAACGGGTGGTCAGGGTGGCGGCCGAGCGGTCCTTTTTCAGATCGTCCGGGTCAAAGTCACGGAAGTCCAGTTGGGAGGTGAAGGCCGGCGGATGGGCAGCGGCCAGGTTCCCATTGAGGTACCTCCAGATCAGCCACTTGATCTCGCGGTTGCTCATCACCGTGGGGCTCAGGCCCAGCCCCTCCAGCCGGTGCAGGAGGTTGGTGCGCTTCCGGCGAACCAGGGCCATCTGTGCGCGGTACTCGGCCTCGGTGGGTGGCACGTCCTTGGGACGCTTCGGCACGTTGACGTAAAAGGTCAGGAAGAACCGGGTGACGGTGATCTCCCCGCGCAGCCGAGCACCCCGCAGGTCCTCGTGCTCGGCCTCCATGATCCGGTGGAGCAGGGGGTCGGGCGTGGTGGCCCGCTGCCCCTGGAGGAAGTACTCCACAAAGGCCTCGGGAGCGGGCACGCGCTCGACAACCAGGCGCCCGCCCTCGCCCATCGCGATTGCCTGGTTGAGCATCACGCGGATGCCCTCGGACAGGGCCTGCGCGCGGGCAAAGTCCACCTGCGCGGCGGTCGCCGGCTGAATCTCGAACCCGAACCACAGCCGCTCACCCCCGCGCAGGAACACGGCACCGTCGTCGGGCTCGGCCCAGGGCAACTGCTCGATCAGGCTCTTGCCGGAGACCGGCCGCGCAACCCGTGCAGGCTTCCTGCCCTTCGCGGACGACACCCGGGCGGGCTTCTGGACGGGCGCCTCCGGGGAGGGCCTTTTCAGGAAATGGGTCAGAACCTTGGAGAGCATGGCGGGCATCATGGGCGCGGCCCAGGTTGGACGATGCTCCGCAAGCCGCGCCGGGGCTTGCGCCGGGCCTTGACATACAGCGGCAGGGGTGTGGGGTCATTGGTGATTTCCAGGTTCTGTGGATTGAAGAGGTAGTAGTCGCTCAAGCCCTGGAAGTAGCCTCGGGGGAGCGTCTCGCTCCATCTGCGAACCCTCGGGACCAGCACGAACCACCAGAAAAGGGCAGTGCCCAACAGCGGCGCAAGCTGGACGATCCCCACAGCGCCCTGGAGGTACGGCTTGCTGAAATGGTCCACGACCTGGTAGAGGACAAAGGCCACGAACACCGTCAAAAACAGGGCGTTGCGGCTCATGCCCAACCGTTCAAACTGCAGGTCGTCGAGTTGCGGCCAGTTGTTCACGGGAGGTCTCCTGAGAAAAAAGGCCTCCGGCTGCTGAAGCGAGAGGCTAGGTGGGGAAGTAGCTCTGATCAGCAGTTCATGCCGAAGGTGTTCATGATGGCCGTGAACTTGCTCAGTACCAGGAAGCCGATGATGCCAGCGAGCATCTGGCCGACCCCGTCCTTGCGGGTGGGGAGGAACTTGACGATGCCCCAGAGCAAAATGGCCGCACAGAACACCTTCGCGGCGACGCTGGTCTCGACGCTCTTCACGAAGGTGCAGCCCTTGCTGGTGACGTTGCCGCCGAGCGCGGTGTCGATGGTCTGCGCCGCGGCCTGATTCAGCAGCAGGAACAGCAGGAACAGCCCGAGGCTGAAGACGAGTTCCCGGAAGCCCGGGATGTACGGACGCATGGCGTGCACGACGGTTTTCATGTCCACTCCTTTTCCTCGGAAGCCCACGGTTGACCTCCTGCAGCACATGGTGGGTGCGGCCCAGGTTGGAAGGGGCCGCCGAGGCGCCCTGCGCTCAGGCGTCCAACCTGGGCCGAGATGAAGATGCGGCCATGCAGATCGATCAGGAACGGCTGGAAGCGTTGCGGCCCAAGCTTGTGAACCACGGTGTGGACGTGGAGCACCTGCCACCTCCCGATTCGGAGGAATGGGGAGCGCTGGTGCGTGAGCTCAACCTCAAGGACCCGGGCCTGGCGCAGGACTTCTCGGGGTTGAGATACGACCCGGACGAGCTGCTGAGCAGCGAGCTGGTCGAGCGCCAGGCCACACGCGCCACCGCACGTACGGGAGTGCGCGGCTGGCTCAAGGCCCCCTTCCAGAAAAAGACGGTCAATGGTGACGAGGCGCCCAACACGGCCCTGGTGCGGAACGTGCTGCTCGGGGCGGGAGCGGCCGCGGCCGTGGCGTTCTACGTTTTGGTGCCTTCCGGGGACAAGGCCAGCGCCAGCCGGACGGACGGCCAGCACCCGGTGGTACCAGCCAATGAGGCAGCGGTGCCCTCACCGCAGCCCACACCGGCCGTCCACGGCGACGCGGTGCCTGCACCGGGGGATACGGTCCCCACCGACACGATCCACCCGCAGGAAGACGAGCCCCGCGTGGATGACCGAGCAGACCCGACAGGGCAAGGGGGAGGGAATGATTCGGGGGCGCCGTCTTCACCCGGTTCGGGTGGCCCCGCAGTGGACCGTACCCCGGTCGTGGGAGGGGCCGCACCGACTGCCCAGGACCCGACTGGGATGGGCGGATCCACGTCAGGGCAGGTGGGCCAGTCGACCCCGGCGTTCAGACCTGCCCCGCGGGTGAGCGCACCGGTCATCATTCGCCAGACTTCACCCCAGGGAACGCCGCTCCATCCCCGCCCGCCGAAGGACCAGGCGGTGCAGGCTCCTCCGGCGCTCAGCGGTTCGCGGGACACGTCGGGAAGTGGGACGGCCGGCGGCGAGGCGCGTCCGTGGGCGCTGAGCGGCAGCGCCGCCCAGAATACGTCCGGCGAGGCACCGCGCCGCTACGGGCTGAGTTCGACGAACGCCGGTGCGGCAACCGCGACTCCGGAGCCCGGCAACTCTTCAAGTTCCGCCCGCTACGGGCTGAGCAGCACGGCAGCAGCGGAACCTACTCCTCCCAGGCTGGTCAGCCTGGCTGCTGCCCAGGGAGGAGGCGCGCCCGCGTCCACGGCGTCCGGCGCACAGGAACAGAGCGACCGGCGTCCCCCGGTGGCGCAGAACAGCACCCAGGCGTTGGGGCTGCTCTCCATGCAGGGGAGTTCAACGTCCGAGGCCACCACGTCCCCGGGAGCGGGAATCAGCACGGCGTCCTCCTACAGCCTCAGTGGCATGACCGGGACGGGTGCCGCTGCGCTCCAGGGTGCCGCCGAAAGTGCGGCGCCGACCCCAGCGGCGGAAGCTCGCGCACCTTACCCGGTGGGGCGGCCGCTGGCCGCCAAGCTGCTGGTGGGGGCCTTGGCGGTTCAGGGTGTTGCCAGCGGCCTGTTGGTCTACGCGGAGACCGAGGACGGGGCGACCTGGCGCGGAACGCCTCAACTCGACGCTCAGGGCCGGATTCAGATGACCTTCGACACCGTGTTGCAGGGGAACCGCGAGTACCCCCTGGAGGCGGACGCCTACGGCCCCGACGGCTTGCCAGGAGTGCGAACGCAGGTCAAACCCACAGCCCCGAACCTCGTGTCGTCCCTGATGTCGGGCTTTTTCGGCGGCGCGAAAGCCTTCGTGGACGCAATGGTGAACCAACGGAACGTCACGGTCCAGACCGGGGTCGGCGGGACAGGCAGCGTGGTGACCTCCAGCGCTGCCAACACGCCCAACTTCTGGATGATCACGGGGGCAAACACCCTGGGATCGCTGCAACTTCCCGAAGGCAAGGCGTCTTTCGTGAACGTCGCCGAATTGCCGAAGGGAACGACGCTGCAAATCGTGGTGCGCCGGAACAGTGGGGGGAATGGGCAGTAAGTTCACCCCTGCCCCTGTCCGCGTGAGGCAGGTGGCGCTGGCCCTGGAGGTGGACCGGGTCCTGACCCTCGCTCAGGTGGTCCGGCACTACGAGGTGCGGGAGGAAACAGTCCTCTCGCACTTTCCGCATCGCGAGGTGCAGTTCAAGCCTCTGTCGAACAGTTCTCCGATCAAGAGAACCACCTTCATCGCCCGAGAGCCCGAGCGGCTGCTCTGGGAGCCCGCCTGGAGCCTCGCACACGATGCCAGCACGGCGGAACTCAGGTACCTGCTCGGGGCACCCCGGCAGGAGTGGAACCGGGCGCAGGGCCACGGTACCTCCCGCCCGGACGCCCTGTGGCGCAAACCGGGCGGTCAGGTCGTCGCGGTGGAGTACGACGGCGGGTACCCTCCGGCGATCACCCGTGAGAAGTTCCGGGCCTTCAGCGACCGGCGAACCTTCCAGGGCCTGGTCTGGGGCACGCCTTCCCGTGCCCGCACCGCGCACCTCGCCGAGCGCCACGGCGGTGCCGGGCGGAGCTTTCTGGTCGTGGACATCACGACGACCACCTCGGTGGGACGTGCAGCAACTGCAGCCGCGGGTGCCGGTAGGACAACCGGGTAAGGTCCGGGTGAACGACGACCAGCCGGGCACGTCCGCTCAGCAGGTCCGGCTCCAGCCGCTCGACGTGCTCGCGCACACGCCTGCCGCTGTACCCCCCGTTGGTGAAGCGCCCGAGCACCGGACAGGGCGCGCCGCCCGGCCCGGTCGTCACCAGGAAGATGCCCCGACCGGGCCGCAGGTCGCGGTAGCCCGCCGCGGTGAGGGCCGGCACGGCGTCTTGCAGGTATAGGGCGTTGGCGACCACCGTCTCACTCGTGACGGCGGGGCAGACCTCCAACCACTGCCGCGCCTGCCGGGAAAGAGTGAGGCCCGGACCGATGGCGGTGGGAACCCGCATGGCGAGCCCCGTTTGTTCCAACGTGTCTGTCGGAACGGGCAACAGCGCGGAACCGGGCCGCACGGCTCGCCACACGAGGAGGCGTTGCAGTGCGGCCCGAATAGAGCCCTGGTTCACAGCGCGAGCAGGGCGCTGATCTCGAAGCCCTCCCTGCTTCCCACAACGCTTCCCGACCAGGTGAGGTGTCCGAGCACGGGCGGCAGGGGACCCTCTAGCGCGACGTCGAAGGTCAGCGTCTGTCCGGCCGGGATGACCAGCGCGCCGCTCCCACTTCCCGAGGCCTGAGCCACGTGCAGGTCTTCCCGCCTCAGGACCACGCCCGAGTCCAGCGAGTTGCTCAGCGTGAACGTCAGGACGCCCCGCTGCTTTTGCCCGGTCACCACCCAGACGCGCAGTGCCCCAGGCCCCTGGGTCCGAATGGACACGGGAAGACGCTTGGCGGAGGGGGGCAGCACCGGAGTGGGGGCCATCCGGACGGGTCTGGCCGGGGCAGAGGCCAGTGGTGTCGCAGCTACGCGGGAAAGGGGTGTGGCCGGGACTGCATTGGCCGTCAGTCGGGTGGAGGGGGTGGAGGCAGAAACCGGCGGTGCCGCAACCGTACGGGTGGGAACCACCACAGGAGCCGGGCGGGAACTCGCCCGCGTGGGACTGGCCGGGGCAGGCAGCGTCGGTGGCGTGACCGCACGCGCGGTGGTTCTCGCGGGCGCCGGGGCAGAGGCCGCCCTGGCCGGGGTGGAAGTCGCAGCGGTCACGGGCACACGGGCGGCGTCCCTGACGGGCGGACGGGTGGACGGGGTGATGGCCCTCCCGGCGGGCGGCGGCGTGGCGACGGGCGGGCGAACGGTGGCGGTGGTCGGGCGGCTCGGGGCTGGAGCAGACCTCACCACGGGGGTGGGCGTCGTGGCCTTGGCCACCGCCCCCGCGCGTGGCGCCGCGCTGCCCGCGGCCCCACACCTGGAGCCGCCCGGTGGAAGACCGGGCTTGACGATGACGCTTTTGTTCCGTCCCCCGGGGCCGGGTTGGATGGTGATGCTGAAGAGCGGGGCCCGGCCGTCCTCGGTCAGGACCAGTGCCGGAGTGCTGCCACTGGGCCCCACGACGGCGATGATCAGACGGTTGTCCTGCAAGCGACGCTCGACGAGGCCGTTGCGGGTCACGAAGGCGTCCGCCAGCTTGTCGGGAAAGGTGAGGGTCCACAGGTCACCGGGTTGCATGTCCAGCTTCCCCGGGCAGTCCTCAAGTTCGGCGAGGTAGTACGTCCGCGTGCTGCTGTTTCCCAGGTAGGGGTTGGTCGAGGCGAGGGCCCCTGCGGGCAGCAGCCCCAGGCAGGCGAGCAGGAAACGCACGCCGTTCACTGGCCCGACCCCCCGGCCTGCTGGGTCCCCACCACGACGTCGAGCACGGTCTGGCCCTGCCCTCGACTGGAGAGGCCCCGGATGGGCAGGCTGTAGCTGCCGAGGATGGCACTCCCGCTCACGCTGACGGTCATGCCGCTGGCGTCCGGGATCGCGCGGATCCCCGCGATCTCGACCGGTTCGAGCGCGGGTGTCCCTAGGGCGACGCTCCCACTGAAGGCAAAGACGCCGACGTGTGCCGTGGCGCCGGGTGCGAGGGTGAGCGTGGGGGGCGTCACGCTCAGGGTCAGGGCCGGGACCTGGGGAGCGCCGAAGGGATTCTCGAAACCGGAGCCCGCCGCCTCACACGCTGTGAGCGCGAGGGTCAGCGGGAGCAGCAGCGATCTTTTCATAGCCATTCTCCTTGCAGGCACGAGCACCAGGCGCTTTTCACCCCGCCGTGCACCACCTCGGGCACGGCCTGGTCGCAGTGCGGGCAGGCCGTCAGCTCCCCCGTCGCCTCCCGGCAGAGGTAATGCGTTCGGGTCAGGCTGTCCCTGACCTCCCCCTGCGACCAGAGGGCCCGCGCGAGCGCCTGCGCCTCGGACACAGCCGTAAAGGCCACGATGTGCGCCCGGAGATGCGAGGAGAGTTCATCCTCACTCTGCAGGGCGCACTCGGTCGGCAGCAGCGGCGCTGGGCGGGTGATCCGGAGAAGCCTAGTGCTCACGTTCCCAGCATGTGTGCAGGTCAGGTTGGACGCCTCGCTTCAGAAGTGCAGGTCGTCCTCCAGCCGGTCCCCCGGCCCGGCCGCACCCTCCACCCGCAGCAGGCGTTCTTGCCGCGCGAGCGCCTGGACGTCCTCGTCGGAGAGGCGAGGTTCCGGGTCCTGCTCACTGTCCCGGGGGGGCGGGAAGTGCAGCAACACGCGTTCCTGCTCGGCTTCCGCCTGCCGCAGCGCCCGCACGTCGAAGGTATCCATAACCGTCTGGCCCCGCAGGGCCCGGGCCCGGTCGAGCCGCTCGTCCCGTGAGAGGCTTTGCGGGCCTCCTTCACGTGGCGCCCTCGTGGCGAGCTGTGGGGAAAGGTCCAACGGTTCCTCCCATTCCGGGTGCTCGGCCAGCAACGTCAGGCTTTCCAGCCCGTGGTCCGGCCCCTCCAGGAGGTCGCCCAGACGAAAGGCCCGCTGGATGTCCTGGGCCGCGTTGGTGACGTGTTGACGCATCAGGTTCGCGAGCTCCGGATGGGAGGTCTCGATCTCGAGGGCACCGGGATGTGCTGTGTGAACGCCGACCTGCTCCCCCGCCCACAGGCCAGCCAGCGTGCCTGTCTGCGCCGCCGCCCGGCCGAGGTGAGGGGTCAGGGTGAGCAGGTCCAGGTCCAGCCGCCCCCGGAGATGCAGCAGCGGGTAGTCCCCGTGCGGCGTGTGGTCGATGTAGACCCCCAGCAGACCGTATTCCTGCAGGTACCGCGTGATGATCTTCTGCTCGTCCATACCCGGACCTTCTCAACACCCTGGTGCCGCTGTCAAGTCCCCTCAAGGAACCCAAAAAAAGTTGCCCGACAATCCGAAGATTGAAGGGCGACGCGAGCAGTACGCGTTGGCAACCAGCAGGAGGTTGCGGGGTGGAACTTCTGGAAGAAGGCTCAGCGAAGGGTCGCTTCGATGGCCCCCATGATCTCGGTGGCGTGCCTGACGCGAATACCGTACCGGGAGCACAGCGTGCAGAACCCGGGGCGGCCAGCGCGGTAGGCGAGCAGGAACCTGTGCAGGGGGATCTTCATCGCGATCTCCCACAGTCCCGTTTTCTGAAGGCGTTCAGTGATCCGTGCGGCGTCTTGCAACTGCTCGGGATCGAACTCTTCTTCAGGGAACTCCTCGTCGTCCTGATCGGGGGCGGCAAGGAAATCGACCAAGCGGGTTTCATCTCCTTCGTCGTCCTGAATGGTGACGTCATAGGAGGTGATGGTGTACAGCTCGTCCATCAGGGCTCCGATTCGCATGACGCTCCAGGCTTGCTCGTCGAAGGGCTGACCTTTGAGCTTGCGGTTCTGGCGCATCACGTCCTGAACCATGCGGGGCGTGACGTCCTCCTCACGGATGGGTCGTGGAGGACGACTGAAGACGCGCGTCTGCATCAAGCGGGAGGTGAACTTGCTGCCGAACACGGTGGAGCGGAAGGCTTCACCCGCGTCCTGCAACTGCCTCACCTTGTACCCGGTCCTGGCACGCGTGGTCTTGCGTGGCCAGTTGCGAGGCTTGGGAAAGGTCCTCACCGTGATGGACTTGTGGCCGGAGAACCAGGACAGCAGCGGGTTGAGCTGGGGTTTGCCATCACCGTTCTCGACCTTCTCCGGGGGAGTCCGCACCGTGAGGCCCGCTTGAAGGCTGACGGTGGTGTGGGCCGGGAAGCGGAGCACGAGCGGGGCGGGGAGACCGGGACGGCGGAGCAGGGGGGCAAGGGTTTCACCCTGGGCGTCGCTGTAGGCAGTCATGAAGGGGCGGTTATGGCCGCTCTGAATGATCTCGTGGATCGCCGCCCTGACTGCGATATGAGACCAGTCGCTGCGGCTGATAGCTTCAGCTTCCTTGCGTTCACGTTCCAGCTCGACCGGCAGCGTGAAGCGCACGAAGGCGGAGAGTCTCATGCCTCGCTTGGGGTCCCAGCGGTGCACGACACGCCAGAGGCTGATCAGCGCGGCGCTGTGGGCGGCAGAGAAGCTGACGAAGTTGCCTGCCTGTTCACGTGCCGCCAGCAGTGCGATAGGACTGAGCGCGCGGTGCAGCAGCGTGTAGGCGTATTCCTTCTGGAGTGCCGTGCTGTCCTCGCTCGCCAGGATGCCCGCAAGCCGGAGCGTTTCCCCATCACTGAGCAGAACGAAGTCCTGTTCGGCGGTGCGGCGGGCGAGTTCGAAGTCGTCCGCAGGAGTGGTGAAGGCAGGAGCGGCGGTACGGCTGTTGAGCTTGGAGGTCAGGGTGGCGGTGGCCATGTGGGTACTCCTCTTCGGGGGTCGCTGTCGCGCCGCGCCCCCGGTGAACTGGAGGCTGAGGACGCGCGGGTGGCCCGGGGGAAGTTGGCCCTTGCTGGAACTAGACCGGCTGGAGGCTGGTCATCAGGAGTTTCTGGGTGCTGCTCGGGAAAGCGACGGTCGCGGCTTCTCCCAGCGCGGTCGAGCTGACGGCGAGGATGTCACCCCGTCCGTAAATGGGGTGGGCCACCTGTTGCCCGATCTCGAAGGCCAGGGGATTTGGCGCGCGCTCGCGGAGGGGATGGCTCGTGGGTCGTTCCGTGGGGGTCAAAAGCGTCCGGGTTCCAATCTCGAAAGACACCCGGGTCATCTCGCCCAGCACGGTGACGACCTTCTGGAGAACAGTGCCTTCTCCGAACTTCGGGTGGACGATCTGCGGAAGGTCTTCTTCCAAGGCTGCCCTCACCTGCCCACGCACGCTCGCCTCAGGGACGATGGCGGTGCAACGCTCGAAATCCACGATAAGGCACGGGCCGTGCTTCATCTCGGTCTTGCCGCGCAGAACACCACTGCCGAACTCGGGGTGGTGAACTGTCGCGGTGGGCACGACCTGCTCGGCCTGCATCGGGCGTGTCACCTCTTCCCACTTCCGGTAGGTGTTGACGACTGTTTTGCCCTGCTCCACGGCGTCCTTGACGCAGCCCGCGGTGCCACCGGCGCTGCCGTCGAAACACGCGAGGAGCAGGTGAGCATGGTCGACCATGAACTCGTTGCGCCACTGCATCGCCGAGCGGATGTCCGCATCGGCCAGGTCGTCCGAACCCACACAGACCACCAGCGCGGCACGCTTCAGGAGACCGAGGTGGCGTTCCTGGTCGAGTTGCGGCCAGCGCGAGGCCTGGCGGGGGAACGGCAAGGCGGCGACGTAGGGAATCCGCAGCCCGAGAGCGGCGGCCGCCAGGGCGGTGTCCCAGCCGAGCGCCATTCCCGTGATGACGACGTCGGGCCTGAGCTTGAGGAGGTAACCCCTGGCAACTTCAATGAGCGCTTCGAGCGCCTCCAGGCTGAACCCACCGAGTTTGTCGGGCCGGTGTCCGGTTCCGGCAATCACGAACTTCCCGGTCAGGAAGTCGGTCACGCCAGGGTGGCTGGGGCGCAGGGCGGTGAGGTCGCCCAGCAGGATCGTCTTGTCCATCGCAGGTCTCCTTGCCGGGGGCGCGTTTCGCGTCACACCCCCGGTCTTGCAGAGGGGTGACGGGCGCGCGGACGCCCAGAAGAGAACTGTGGTTGGAGGCGCTGCGGCAGTTTACCTGCGGAAAAAGGTCCGCCAGAACAGGAGGAAGCCGATGTACGCTCCATAGAGGAGCAGGGGAGTTGTCACGGCTGCGGCTGGCAGACTCATGCGTTCACTCCCTTGGGACCGTGAAGTACTGCAAGAAGATGAACAGGGCGAAGACCATGCAGCCGATACTGCTGAGCAGGCCCAGCAGGGCATCGAACTTGGGGGACATTCCTGTGCTCCTCGCCGGGGGACCCGCGTCTCGCGCCGCCCCCGGTCTTGCGTGGGGCGCGACGGACCAAGAGGCCCTGGGAGGGGTCAGTACAGACCGTTGTGCCTGGTCCAGGAGGTGTCAAGCGCCGCCCTGGGCTTGCCCTGGCGGGCAAGATTGTGGGCGAGGATCTCATCCACTTTTCCAAGGCTGCACATCTTGCCCACCAGCTCGGCGAGACGCACCTGCAGTTCCGCACGGGTCACCGGAACGTCCGCGCCGCTGGGCATCCGCTCGCACCAGCGCAACTGCATACGGGCAGGTTTGAAATCCCACCCGGCAAGTTGCACGGCCACGGTCTTCAGGCCGAGACGGCGGGCGGCCATGACGGCGGCCTTGCCGACGAGGTCGTCGGTGTCGGCGGCCACCACCGGCACCTGCTTGCGTTGCAACGCGGCAGTGAGGAGCTCGACCAGCCGGTCGAATGCCTCGGCCTTGAGGGCGCGGGGCACCCGGAGGCTCTCCCAGTCACCCGTGACGAACAGGGCGCCGGCCAGCGCTTCTTCCACCCTGGGGTGAAGGGCGCGGGGCTGCACGCTTCTACCCGGCTGCGGGTCCGGCTCGTACCAGGCTCGCGCCTGAAACGTCCCATAATCGCGTACGGGATTCCCCCTGTAGCCGCAGCCCAGGGCTTCGAGCCGGGCCAGCAGTTCGGGGTCAGGGTTCCCCGCTGCCAGCAGTTGCGCGGCAGCTTCCTCAGCGTTGTCGGCAAAGATGCCGAGCGCCTTGAGGTCAGCGTCCACCCCTTGCAACTCGTGCTCGGCGTGTGCCCAGTCTCGCTGGGCTTCAGCGGCGTGGGCTTGTGCCTGCACCTCCTCGGCGTCGAGCGTGTAGCCCACGCCATGCAGGCTCTGCAGCGCGGCGAGTGCCGTGTAATCCACGTCGCCCCGGGTCAGGCCGTAGTGGACACTGGGCTGGAGCATGTCGTCCCGACGGACGAACATCTTGCCGCGCCCAGGCACCATGACATCGCCTTCCTTGACATTCTTCGCGGTGGCGAAGACGGCGCGGATGACTACGTCCCGGGCCTTGGATTCCCACTGGCTTCTTGCGGCGGGCACGGCCTTGACGGCCACACCCTTCTTGAAGGCCAGGGGCACCATCGCCTGGAGCCACGCGGCGGTGTCCTCGTGGGCGAGGAGCGCCCCGTAGACCTTCTCGTCGATGTTTGCCCCGGGCTGCTTGCGAGCACGGGCCAGCAGCTCGACGAGGCTGACGGGGAAAACCGCCACATCCTGTACACTCATCTCGTTTCCTTTCGCTCGCGGTCAGGGGGGTTGGTCGCCCCTCGACCCTGACCGCGAGTCTCGGAGAGAAACAACCCCTTCCCGCGCGGGAAGGAAACGGTGGCACTCCACATCTGCAAATGTGGGGTGCCGCTGCACTAGAAGGGCTCGGGTGAGCCGGGAGCCTCCTCGGGGAGGCCAGCATGAGGTCCGCCGCGCACGTTGCCGCGCCGGTGGGTTCAACAGGGTATCCCGTTGGTGAGTCGAGCATAGCAGGGGAGGCAGATCGGTGCCAGGGACTACGGCAGGGGGAGTGCCGTTCGCCTTTATGCCACTTATGTGGGCCGTGCGGGCCCCCGCGAGCCTTTGGGGGTAAAGGGTCCACCGGACCACGCTGCTCCCCCGCTAAGCCCCTCAGGGCCACCACTGGACCAAGCCGACGAAGACACGGTGGAGGATTCCTACTTTGTGGGTTCTACTTGGTGCCATGTCCTGAACCGGGATGGTCTTCCTGACTGTTGATTCTTCAAAAAGAAAAAAGAGTAGAAAAAATATGATGATCATCATCAGGGCGCCCAGGCGGAGTACGGCCTGGCGCGCCTTTTTCGGAGTGATCCTACAAACTGTCGGAGGCGGGTCCTACAAAGTGTCGGAGGACAACCCGGTCCATCCCGCAAAGTGTCGGTAGGACTCCCAGGACGGCCCCCCTGAGTCCCGCAAAGTGTCGGAGGCGGCTCCTACAAAGTGTCGGAGGGGCTGGAAGGGCGTTTCAACGCTATCCCGCAAAGTGTCGGAGGCAGCTCCTACAAAGTGTCGGAGGGGCTGGGAGGGCATTTCAACGCTATCCCGCAAAGTGTCGGAGGCGACTCCTACAAAGTGTCGGAGGCTCCTGCCGTCGGTCCCGCAAAGTGTCGGAGGGAGTCCTCCTGCCTCTGTCTGCCAAGTCCCACAAAATGTCGGAGGCAAAGGTGGAGCAGCGAAAAGGGAAGGCCCCCGTCATCTGCTCTGCCGGGGACCACAGTGAATTGAGCAGAGACGGGATCAGGGGGTGGGATGCTCCCAACCTGAGATCTGGCCTTCAATCTGGGGCCTTTCGAGCGAACGCAGTTGGAGAAGGTCCAGGGTGCTGACGCGCCCATCCAGGTACAGCTTCACAGCCCGGTCACGCAGGGGCCGGAGGGCACCTGTTTCCTCGAACCTCTGCCCAAGGGCCATGAGTGCAGACTCTGGTTTCCTCTCCACCGGGGCCGGGTCTTCCTCATCGGGTGTGGGCAGGGGTAGAGGAGCAGGCCGCCGCGCACTGGACGGTTTCTCCTGGACCTCCACCGGGTACTTGTCCGGGTCGCGGAGCATATCCACCAGGAGCCCCTGACGGTTCTTGACCTTGCCCTTGTAGGCGGTCTTCATCAAGGCCTCGAAACGCGTCAGGGTTTGATGCACGTGCGCTGCGCTGTACTGCACGGCCAATTCCAGGGCAGCCTTGCTGCTGAGATACTGCGACAAGAGTTGGGCCGCCTCCGGATCGGCCATCCGCACCTCTTCCTCAACGAAGGTGTACGTGAAGGTTTTTTGCCGCCCCCGCCCCTCGGTCGCGACGGCGGCGAGGTAGCCGCTTTCCATCAACGCCTCGTGGGCAGGGATCAGGGCGCGCTCGATGAGGGAGGGCAGGTTGCGGCCGTCCATCTGGTGCGACAGTCCCAGGTGCTCAGCCCAACTCAGGAGGGGAAGTTTGACTTCCCTGGGTGGCGTGCCGTTCTCGGCAAGGTTCGTGCGGAGCATGGAGAGCGCCCGGTAAACACTGCGACTCATCGGCTGCTTGAGCCGGCCGAGCAGGGCGCTGTCGAGGGGTCGAACGTACCCGGAGCGAATGCTCTGCATCAGCTCCGGGTCGAGGCGAATGACGAGCAGCGTCTTCGCCTGCCAACGGCCGATGTCCTCGACTTTTTCGGTGTTGTCTGCCTGCCAGTGCTTGGCGACCAAGTTGAAATCCACTGTCCGCCAGTCGCGCTTGCCTTGGTCGTACCAGCACTCGGTGATGGTGAAGGTGCTGCGCTTGAGCCGGTGCAGGGCACGTTGCACCTCGCCGTAGCTCCTGGCGTTGTCCGGAAGACAGCTCAGCTTCAGCAGTTCGCTGGCGCTGATGCGAATCTCGCCGCCCGGTCTCGTGTTCTGTAGCACGGCAGCGCTGATCAGGCCCAGCAACACATCGTTGTCGATCCCGTGCGGCACCACGTCGTTGAGGTCGGCCGTGCACTCGACGGTCATCGTGCCCAGCGCGTCGAGCGCGAGTTCCTTGCGCCAGCCCTTGAGCGTGGTGCGGTTCTGCGCCAGGACCAGGTTGAGACGGGCGAGGTTCAGCTCGTCGTGCCTCTCCTTGAGCATCACGCGTGAGTTCCCCACCGAGAGCAACATGAGCTGAGTGTACTCCTCATCTCCTTTTCCTCAAGAACAGAATGAGGCGTTGCCTCCCCGGAAGACTCACGCCCTGCTGGAGTTGCACGGCGGCCTCCCGAGCCAGAGCAGGGTTCAACCCCAGACTTCGCAGGGCGCCCGCGGCGCGCTCCTCGCTCTCGCGGGCGTAGGTGGCTGCGATGAGCCGGGCGAGCTGGACGCGCTCTTCCAGGGTGAGCTGCGGCAGCACGCGCCGGGCCGCATCCAGTGGGTCCGTGACCGTCCCGCTTCTGCGCGCCGGCTTCAGGCGCGCGGGCGCGCGATACGCGCTCTCCAGGCTGGAGAGCGCGTGGCGGCGGGTGTAGGGGTCATGGCGACCGTGTGCGTGTGCGCCCTGCTGCCCGACCCCGTCGGCGTAGTCCATCATCACGGGCCGGGCGTCCTCCAGAGCGTACCCCGCCTTTTTCAGTTCACGGGCCAGCCAGTACCCGGCGTTGTTTCGTGCGCCGGAAGCCCGGCTCAGCGCCTCCCGCAACAGGGTCGGCGCGTCCTCCCCGGCCCCCAGCTTGCTCGGGTCGAGTTCCGGCAGCTCCGGCGGGGGCGGGCAGGTGAGGCCTGTCCACAGGGCCACCGCTTCGGGCAGACACGCGGGGTCGAGCAACTCCTCGCTGAGGAGCTGGTACCTCCCGTTGGCCAGAACGCTCGGTGGCAGGACGATCATCCCGCCATCCCCCCGCACATCCAGTCCGGGGAACGGTGGGTTCTTGAAGCTGCCGCTGGCGAGCGTCCGGACTTTCCAACCCGGATGCGGGAAGTACAGGTGCGGGGACCCGCCCCCCGAGAGCGCGCTGGGGGGAAGGCCCCACTCCTTCAGGAGCGCCCAGCCTGCCGTTCCGTCCAGGTCGATCACCACCCGGCTGCTGACCATTCCGGTGACGCCCGCCATGCCCGGGACGCGGCGCCGGGGGTGGAACCACTCGCGCAGCAGGTCCAGGCTGACCCGCTCCTGTTGGAATCCCCGCCAGGCAGGCACCCGCTTCCCCTCGTCGTTGATGGTGTAGTGCCCCGTCTCGACCATGACGGTGTGCGGCCCCTTGAAAGGATGAACCGGGATCACATTCCACCCCACCTCCAGGGCACGCCGGGCCTGTTCCAGCAGGTTCATGCGGACTGCCGCTCGTCCGACTGGTCCCCCGTCGTCTCGGTGTTCGTCCCTGCGGGTGTGGCCGGCAGGACCTGGGCAGGAGGCGCTTTCCCTCGGGCTGGTTTCTCGCCGCTTTCCTTCCCGGGGTCCTTGCCCGCGTCATGGCCCTGGAGCTGCCGGGCCTTGCCGGCCAGCAGGGCGAACATTTCCGGCGTGCAACCGGCGTAGGTCTCGCGCGTCGCGACCTTGCCCTCGTCGTGCCGGAAATCGAGCACCTGCGCGACCGTCTCCTTGTGCCACCGCCGGAACCGCTCATCGTCGAGGATCGCGTATGACGGGAAGTCCAGGCGGTGCCTCCCGCAGCGCAGGGTCTGCTCCTTCCCGGGGATGGCGTCGAATCGGCCTTGCGAGAACGCCTCCTGAAAACGCTGGAGGTACAGCTGAAGATAGCCGGGGTGGTCGAATTGAGCCGTCACATCGGTCAGGTCAGTGATGTGCATGGGGCCGTCCTCGTTTCTGAATGAGGCTGCGGATGACGGTGCGGGTGGTGATCTCGTAGGCCACGGGCCAGCCGCTCAGGCGCCGCAGGTGGAGACCGAGGAGGTCGTCGGGCGCGGTGGCCGTCAGGACCACCAGTGTGCCCTGCTCCCGGTCCAGCCGCAGGGGATAGAGGTCGTGCCGACGGATGGCCTCCTCTGGCAGGAGGTGTTCTTCGAGCGTCACGGGCGCGTGCCGGTAGAGGGGGAGTTTCAGGTGGTCGGCCAGGGCGACCGCGTAGTCGTCCTCACTGATCAAGCCGTCACCCAGCAGCCCCGCTTCCCGGCCCTGGTACGGCCGCATCTCTGCCCCGGGGATCAGTCCGGTGACCGCGAGGCGGTCGGCCAGACTCAGCGGCCCGGCCAGCGCCTCGGGATAGGTGAGGCGCAGACAGCGGCGGTACAGGTCGGGGGGCACGACCGAGCAGGCGAGGTCCCCGCCTCCGGTCAGTGAAATCGCGTGTGCACGTTCCTGGAGCCGCGAGTCGCTGAGGTCGAGGAAAGGGTCGGGGGAGAGCAGGCGCAAGGTTTCCCCTTCGCGCCGCTGTGCCAGGGTAAGGGTGTCCAGCGCGAGGGGACGGGGAAGCATCGGTTCCACCCCGCCGCCTGGCCGGTGAATCGCTTCCTCGACCGTCTCGATGTCGTTCAGGCGGGTGTAGACCGGGCGGCCATGCAGCCGGGCCAGACGTTGCCAGAGGTCGTGGGTGTCGGCCGCGGTGCGTTCCAGGACGCGCAGCAGCGTGCCTCCCAGGGTCTGCTGGGCGCGGAGGGCCGTGTCGGCCTCCTCCTCGCTCAGCAGGCCCCCGGCGTGCAGCAGTTCGAGCGTGTCCTCGGTCATGCCAGGTTGCGCCCGGTGTACCAGCGCACGGCGCGGGCGAGGGTGTCGTCGAGGCGGGTCTGGGGCACGTTGAAACGCAGGTTCTTCTCCTCGATCAGCCGCCCGATTCGTTTCGCCAAAGGCTGGACATCCGGGTAATCGCTCAGGTACTTCTCGGCGTCCTCCCAAAAGCGCTGTGAGGTTGGGTGTTGGTGCCGCAGCTCGACCGTCTTGCTGGGAGCGACCAGGTCGAGGGCCCAGCAGGCCGCCTCCAGTTCGGTCTGGCAGAGCTGTTCACCCCGCACCCGCCCGTCGTAGAGGTGCAGTTCGCCTTCGCCGTACAGCAGTCCGGCCACGTGCGTCTGCAGGCCGTCGGTGACGGCGTAGGTGTGCAGGTGGTAGTGGTTCAGCCCGTTCATGCGTGGGAGAGTCCCGCCCTCCGCCTGGGCAAGGATGTCCTGCCAGAAGCCGTCGAGCCGGGTGAGGGTGCCCACCCGCAGTTGCAGCGACTTTCTCTGGAGCAGCGCCTTGAGTTCTTTCGGCCACCCGCTCGGCGGACGGCGCAACTGTTCGCGCAGGGTGTGCAGATTGGTGTGGACGTACACCAGGTTGTGGAACGGCACGCTGCCCAGGGCGGTGAGGAGTGCGCTGAGGCGCTGTTCCTCCTCACCCTGGCCCTGCACCGGCACGGTGAAGTAGTGCCCGGTCTTGCCTTCGTTGCGGACGTGCATGACGGTGAGGTCCTGGCCTGAGAACTGGAGGTACAGGCGCTGCTCGGGACGTTTGCTGGCTTCAGCAGGCATGGGGCTCCTTGTGACGTTGTTGGTGACCTTGGCGGGCACGCTCGAAGGTGAGGCGGCGTTCCTCTGGGAAGATGGCTTCGTCCCTGCAAACCCCGATCAGGTTCCCCTGCCGGTTGCCATCGGCGTGAATCCACACCTGCGCGGGAGGGGCTGGCCCGCGCAAGGACGGAGTGAGGTGCTGGGTTGTGGGTCGGCTCCGTCCGGCGCAGACGCTGCGTGTGCCGTGGGTCGTGTCCCAGGAGGTGTTCACGCGCCATTCGCCCAGCGTCAACCCAGCCTCGTCGGGTGGGTCGAGGAGGCTCGGCTCTCCGGTTTTGAGCCGCATTGGGGGCTTCCTCAGCAACCGGGGGAGTGAGCAGCGGCCGCAGCGACCGGGACCGCAGGGGACGGGGGAGGGCGCGGGTGACGCGGCAGCGAGGCTGGGGAGGACGCGGCCTGCCCGGCCGCCTCGGTGCCGCCTCGAAGGTGGCAATCAGGCACCCCTCGATGGCGCGGATCAGCCCGCCACCGACCAGGTGCGCGAGCAGTTGCTCCGCCACCTCCCGGGCCACGCTGAGAGCGTTGCGAAACGCCACCCCCGAAAAGCGCCGTGGTCCGTCCGGATGGAGCAGGGTGGACGCCGCCTCGCTTGCCCGCTGGATCAGTGCCGGGTCCAGCGCCGGGCGCTGCGCTGGCGGGCGCAGCCGATACCGGGTGATCTCGTCTCGCCGCAGCCGCACGGTCTGCCGCTCGACGTCAGGCAGATCCTGCAAGACGTCACTCAGCAGCGTCGGATCCCCGCCGTAACCCCCCGGAACTTCCGCAAGCCCCTGTCGCAACTGCGCGAAGTCGGCCCAGGTGCCAACACTTGCCAGCACTTCGGTCACGCGTGCCTGCAGCCGGACTCGCCAGTCCTGCAAGCGTCGGGGGAGGTCCTCTCGCAGGAAGTACACCTTGACGTTGCCCCCGTGGGCATGCAGGGTGCACTCCTCGGTCAACGTGACCAGCGCCTGACGGCAGGTCCGCAGTGACGGTGCACCCGGCTGCCCACGGCAGAGCTGGTACATCTCCGCCGCGGTGGTTCCGTTTCGGCTCAGTTCAAGGCACAGGGGGCGTAGGTCGGCTCGCATCTCGCGCGCATGGTGCCCGCCATACTCGGAACTCTGCGGCGTTCTTTTGAAATCACGTCCACAACGCTGTTATTACGGAAAAAATTTAAATCGTCTAGATAAGGAGCAGGGCTATATCGTGTTTAAGCATTCTTTCCTCGCCCTAACTGTTGGGCCTTTGACTGGATGCTCGATAGAGGACGCCTCTTGTCCTGAGATGGCTGACATAACGGTCGATAGATTAAGAACTGGTAAAGAACCTGATCGTCTCCGTGTCTAACTTGTCTAGCGTTTTTAGAACTGGTTCCCAGTGGCTCAACTTGTCTGGGTCAATTCTGCCGTTACGGGAGTCGCCGTTGGAGATTTGAGAGGAGGAGAAATGCGAGGATGGCTGGACGTCTGAATGCAGTGAGCCCGGTGCCGCTGTTGCCGCGGCCCCACCTTCTGGCACGATTGGCGGCGCCGGTCGCCGTCCTGGCGGCACCTCACGGCTACGGGAAGAGCCGACTGATCGAGACCTACCAGGCGCAACTCACCCTGCAGGGTCAGCAGGTGGTGGCGCTGACCTGTTCGCCTGACGACCGGCGCCCCTTCCACCTCGCCAACCGCCTCACCCGCGCCATCATGCGTGTGACGGGCCGCCGGATGTTCGAGGGGTTGGCCTCGACATATGCGGCCGGGGACCTGTACAGCGCCTTCGGCCTCGCGCAGGCGGTGGCTGAGGACCTCCTGTACGCCGAGGTTCCCTTTACCCTGCTGATCGACGGCGTCGACGGCGAGGAGGCAGCGACCTTCGTCGCGGAACTGGCAGTGCGTGTCTCCCCCCTGGTCCAGGTGGTCGTTTCGGGATACGAGCCGCTCGCCGCGCACTTTCCCGCGGAGGTCACGGTCCTGGGGCGGGAAGACCTGGAGTTCACCTCGCAGGAGGCCGCTGCTCTGGGGGTGCCGGACAACCCGTATGACGGCTGGCCCGCACCGACCCTGATCATGGCGGGGGGGCAAGGTCAGCCCGACCAGTACACCCAGCAACTGGTCGGACGCCTCGCCCCCGAGGACCTCGGGCTCCTGCCTGCGGCGCTGCTGGACGTCTGGCACCGTCAGACCGGCAGCCAAGTGTGCAAGGCGCTCGGTCTTCCCCGCAACTATCTCCGCCGCTTCGAGGAACTGGGCTTCCCGCTCCGTCCTCACGGCGACGGAGTGGCTCCCCCGGCGCTGCTGCGTGAGGCGATGCTTGAGGAGTTGCGCCGGACGGACGCGGACGACTTTCGCAAGTACAGCGAGCGGCTAGCGACGCTCATCGAGGCGACCCAGCCGACCCGCGCTCTGGAGCTGCGCAGTGAGATCGGGGATGAGGAGGGGGTATTGGCGCTGGCCCGCACCCGGCTTCCCATCTGGTCGCGTGAGCGCAACTGGTCGCAGGTCCGGGCTCACCTGGAACCCTTCTTCAACCGACTGACCGCCGACGAGCAGTTGCTGCTCGCCCGCGCACAAGACGGGCTGGCGACCCATCAGGAGGAGGTGGGCCGTGCCCTGAGTGTGGCTCAGCACGCACAACGTCGGGGCGCCGATGAACCGGAAGCGAGCCTCGTCGTGGGGGAGATGTTGCTGCGCCTCGGCCGGCTGGATCAGGCCGAGAGCGTCTTCAGCGAGGCGGTGAGGGCCTCGCCGGAGGGGAGCGCGCCGCGCCTGCGCGCGCTGGGTTGGCGTGCGTTGTGTCTCGTGGCGCAGGGCCGCCCCGGTGCCGCTTTGATGGAGTTGCAGACCGCCTCAGCCGCCGCGGTGGGGCTGCCCGCCGAAGAGGTCGGGGTCTTCTACGTCGCGAGGGCGAGTGCTTGCCTGCGTCTCGGTGACGTTCGGGCCGCAGGGGACGCGGCGCGTCAGGCGCAGATGGTTTACAGCTACAACCTGCCGCTGGCGTTGTCGGACCTGACGGTGACCTTCGAGCTGCTGCATCTCCTGGTCGATCTCGGCGAACTCCGGGAAGCCCGCCTGCTGCTGCGGCAGTTGCCGCGTGTGACCGTTCCAGTCGGGCGCTGGTACGGTGCGAGCCGGGCTCTCTTGCAAGCACACCTGGCTCACCGCGAGCTGCGGCTGGGTGACGGTGAGGAGGAGGCGCCCGGGCAGGCCCGGCGTGCCCTTGAGGAAGCGCGCCTGGGAGGCTACCAGACCCTGGAGGTGCAGGCCGGTCTCCGGGTGTGTCTGCTGCACGTGCACCGCCACGAATACTCGGCGGCGCTCTCGCTGGTCGGACAGCTCGAGGCGCTCTCGCCCCGTGACCCCTGGGTGGAGCCCGCCCTGTCGGACCTCAAGGCGGTCTTGCGGGCCTGCTTGAGTGAGACGCCGCCGCCGACCTCCCAGCGCCCCGTCGCGCTCCGTGAGAGTGCGTTGGTGCGGGCGCTGGTCCACGGTGGGCGGGAGGGCCACGAGCAGGTGTACGGTGCGGCCGTCGTGACCACCTGGCGGAACTGGTTTCCCTGGAGGGGCGGGAGCCCATGCGGACGGGTTCCGGACAGCGCGGCCGATGTCCTCCTGGACGACCCTCTGCCCGGGTGTACCTCCCTGGAGATCTCTCCGGCAGGGTACGGCCTGCCCCCGGTCGAGGAGCGCCCACCCGAGCATCACACCCTGGAGGTCCGCCTGCTGGGAACGCCACTGGTCCGGCTGGACGGCCGGGTGCTGGAACTGCCGCCCCGGGCGCTGGCCCTGCTGGCGTACCTGTGTGACAGCGAAGTCCACTCGGCGGGTGAGCTGATGGAGACGCTCTTCAGCGATTCCCGGCGACCCCGGGTGTACCTGGCCGTCACGCTCAGAGGGCTGCGCTCACGTTTGCAGGCCGTGCTCGGTCAGGCATGCGACCTGGTTGCCCGGGTGGATGGAGGCTACCGCCTGGCTCCTGAAGTGCGGGCCCGCTGCGACCTTCGCGAGCTGCGCGGCGCCACCCTGCGTGGGTTGCTGGGCCTCTACCGGGGACCCCTGGCCCTGGAGCAACCCTGGATGTTCCTCACCCCAAACGACCTCCGCCACGACATCCTGGCGCGCTTGAAGAAGGAGGCCGACCCGCGCGAGGCGCAGGAGGTGCTGGTCCGGCTGCGTGCCGTGGATTCCGGGTTTCCTGCCTGGAGCAGTGACCACACCTGAGACGGGAAGGTCACCAACCTGGGGTGAACCCATACTGCCCTCATGCTCGTCTTCCCTCTGGACTGGACTGAAACGCCTCCCTACACCCTGCGACCGGTCGGCCCCCAAGTCGGCTATGTGCCGCGGGTACGCCGCCGCGTTCCCGTCTACCAGGCGCTGGCGTCCGTGGACCCCGAGATGGCCCCGCCGCCGGTGCTCGTGCTGGCTCCCGAGGGCACATCGTGGTCCGCCCCGGGCGCGGCGCTCTTAGGGAAGGACGGGCAGGTGGTCGCCTACGCAACTTCAACGAGCCGCCGTGACCCCTGCGTGACCGCCGTGCTAGAGCGCTCCCTGGACCTTTCTGCTGGGCAGGCCCTGGCCACCTGGGACGCTTCCTGCTGGGCGGCGCAACTGCTCGCGTTCCGAACGCCGGGCGCCTCCCGGGAGGCCGCCTGGATGCGGCTGAGCCGCCAGCCGGTGTTCTGCCTGCGCAGCAGGCTGGAAGAGCAGGACATTGACGTCTTCACGCTCGCCCAGGCCTGCTCCCATTTCGGTCTGCCTGCGCCGGGGGAGGACGTCCTCTCGACCGCGTTCACGGTCCGGGCACTTCTTCAGATGGCGTGGGGAGGTCATACCGCTCACAGAGTTGGGTGAGGAAGGTGCGGTGGTTGGCGCGGGCGGCCTCGACGGTGGCCGCCCGCGCCACCACTTCACCCTCGTCGCCGCGCACCAGCACCGTCTCGTAAAGCAGGGGCGGGTCAGCTCCCTCCCAGACGGGGACGAACAGCGTGACCAGACTGAGGTAGTCCGGGTCAGGCAGAAAGTTCATGCCGATCACCCGCTGCCGGGCCCGCCAGACCGTGGGGGGGAGCCGCTCCACCTCGACCGGCCGCCCTGTTTCGTCGGGAAGAAAAAACCGTGCCCCGTCGCCGTAGGGCCTCTCGTAAAGCAGGTCCGTTGCCCGCTGCCGGTCGACGTTCATGCCGTAAAGCGTACCTCCCCGGCGTGACCGCACCGGAGAAATGTGACGGGGTGCTACCCCCCACGCCCACCGCCCTCATCACCTGCGCGTGCATGGCGGGCGGATAGACCGCGACGCTGATCCGGCCCTGGGTGTTCCAGAGGGTGTCGAAGTCCTGGTAAGAGATGTAGGCGTATCCGATCAGGGGGTCCGCCAGGTACAGCCGGGAGAGGCGTGGAGTGACCCCCCAGAAGCGGACCAGGAGGCAAGGCACTTCGCCCCCGTCAGCCCGTAGGCTGACGGCACCGAAGGAGCCCGTATGCCCGGACGCACCCACAGCCGCGAGTTCAAGCTGGAGATCGTCACCCAGATTGGAAGCGGCCAGAAGACGACCGCCCAGCTCTGCCGGGAACACGCCCTGTCACCCAGCCTGATTCACCGAGTCGCGTAAGGAGGTGGAGGCCCGTGGGGAAGCGGCCTTCACCGACCAGGCCAAACCCGACCAGACGCTGGAACAGCGGATTGCCGAGCTGGAGCGGTTCTGCGGGCAGTTGTCGCTGGAGAACACCATTCTGAAAAAGTCGTTGGCGACGTACCGCTCGAAACCAGGCACTTTTAGGATCGAGGATGCGCGCTCCGCGCATCCGGAGGTGTCGGTACGTCGCCTGTGTGAACTGCACGGGGTCAGCCGCTCGTGGTTCTACCAACAGCAGCACCGGGAGGAGGTAGACCCCGACCAGGCGCTGTTGCAGGACATCGAGGCGGTGGTGGAGGAGTTCAATGGGTACGGGTATCGGCGTGTGACCCGCGAGCTGGCCCGGCGAGGCCGCCGGGCCAACCACAAACGGGTGCTGCGGGTCATGCGGGAACGCCGCTTGCTGTGCCGCCAGAGGCGCCGCTACCGGGTCACGACCGACTCGAACCACCAAGGGGCACGGTTCCCCAACCTGCTGCGCGAAGTCATCCCGGTGCGGCCGGATCAGGTGTGGCAGGCTGACCTAACCTACGTGCGGGTTCAGCGGGGCTTCGTCTACCTGGCTTGCGTGCTGGACGGTTTTACCCGTGAGGTCGTCGGCTGGTCCATGTCCAGGTTCATTGATGCGGACTTACCGCTGGCGGCCTAGGACAACGCGCTGCGAGCGCGTTGTCCTGCCCCGGGGCTCCTGCATCATTCGGACCAGGGGGTGCACGGTGGATTCAAGCGGTCGTCGCAACACCTCGAAAAAGGGGTTGTGATGGGGACGGGGAAGCGAAAGTCAGATGCTGCGGGGCGACGGAAGCTGCATTCACCAGGACGGCCAAGCGTCGCCCGACGAGAGCACCAGCGGCAGTTCTGGGTGTTGATCGCAGCAGGTCAGGCGAGTGAAGATGCAGCCACAGCCGTCGGTGTCTCGCCCGCCGTGGGCGCGCGATGGTTTCGAGAGGCAGGTGGTATGCCCCCCACAACGCTGGCCCCCTGGAACGCCGCGCCGTCAGGGCGGTATCTGTCCTTCGCCCAGCGGGAAGAGATCGCGCTGGGCCGAGCACAAGGTCATGGTGTCCGGGAGATCGCCCGGCACCTGGGCTGGGCACCATCGACAATCTCGCGGGAGTTACGACGCAACGCCGCCACGCGTGGCGGCGGCCTGGAGTACCGGGCGACGACCGCCCAGTGGCACGCCGAACGGTCGGCCCGCCGACCGAAACCGGCCAAACTCGTGACGAACGTGGCGCTGCGGACGTACGTGCAAGATCGCCTGGCCGGGCAGATCACCGCCCCCAGTGGGGTGAGTATTCCCGGGCCGATTGTGGCGTTCAAGGGCCGTCGGCACGGGCGGCGACAGAGTCGCCGCTGGGCCAGTGCGTGGAGTCCACAGCAGATCGCCCGCCGATTGCGGCTCGACTTCCCGGACGACCACACCATGCGGATCAGCCACGAAGCCATTTATCAGGCGCTGTACATCGAAGGGCGGGGTGGGCTGCGCCGTGAGCTGGTCACCTGTCTGCGGACCGGTCGGCCACTCCGTGTTCCTCGGGCGCGACGCGCCCGACAGGCCAAGGCGTTCGTCACCCCCGAAGTCATGCTCAAAGAGCGTCCAGGAGAAGCGGCGGATCGGACGGTGGCGGGCCACTGGGAAGGCGACCTCATTCTTGGCCTGGGCAGCTCCGCCATCGGGACGCTGGTGGAGCGCTCGACACGATGCACGTTGTTGCTGCATCTGCCCCGCCTGCCTAGCCACGGCGTGGAAGTTCGCGTCAAGAATGGCCCGGCGTTGGCCGGACACGGCGCCGAATCGGTGCGTGACGCGCTGAAGAGCGCACTCACTCCCCTGCCGGAGCAGCTCCGTCGGTCGCTGACGTGGGATCAGGGTGCCGAGATGAGCCAGCACGCGAGGTTGCGTGGCGAAACCGGGGTTGCCGTCTATTTCTGCGAGCCGCAGAGCCCGTGGCAGCGGGGCACGAACGAGAACACGAACGGACTGTTGCGTCAGTATTTCCCAAAGGGCACGGACTTGAGCGTCCACAGCGCGGACGACCTTGCCGCCGTAGCCGCCACCCTGAACGCCCGACCTCGTCGGGTACTTGGCTGGCGAACGCCCCAGGAGGCCTTTGAACACGCGCTGCACGCCATTCATGCTGCTGTTGCGACGACCGCTTGAATCTGCCCACTACGCCAGCCGGGTGTACGTGGACCGCCTGCGGTCCGCGGATATCACACCGAGCATGTCCAGAACGGGGAACCCGTATGACAACGCCAAGATGGAGAGCTTCTATAAGACCCTCAAGACCGAGGAGGTCGATCTGCAAGAGTACGTCGATCTGGACGATGCCCGGCGGCACATTGACTGCTGTATTGCGGACCTGTACAACCGCCGCCGACTGCACTCCAGCCTGGGGTACGTCCCACCTGCCGAGTTCGCCGCCCGTTACACTGCCGCCCAGACCTGACTTGCCCCGCGGTCCGCTCGATGGGGTTCACTCCAGCGGTCGTCAAACCCACGGATCACGCGGAAATGCGGCACCTTGCCGACTTCCTGGGAGTACTGCAAGACGATGCTGGGCACACCCAGCGCGATCAGATTCTTGAGCAAGGGAATCTGGCTGCCTCGGATCTGCACGGCCCGCAGGCCGTAGCGGCCGACAAAGTGCTCGATGGCCTCCACCTGCATGTAGCTGCCCGGGGACGGTTTGGTGGCCCGGCTGATGGTCTGCACCGGGACGGTGAAGTCGTAATACGCCAGCACCATCGCGATGCTCGCCGGGCCGCAGTCGTTCCAGCCCTGATACACGACGGGCAGGTGCTGCAGGGCCAGGGCGGGCTGGGAGACGGCCCGGGCGGGAAGGGCCAGGGTGAGCAGCGCCCCCAGCGTGAGGGAGAGAAGTCGTCGTCGCATGGGGCCAGTGTGCCGCCGGGTCAGGTTGGACTTCGTGCCTTCCAACCTGACCTCCCCCCAGGATGGCACCATGCTGACGCTGACCCACGGCACCTCCGCCGAGTTCACCGCTGCGCTCGCGCGTCCGGGCGTCCTGAAACCCGGCGGCCAGTTCGCCACGTTCACCCTGGCCGGAGAGTTCGAGCGGTCTCGGGAGGACGGGACGTCGATCCGGACGGTCTTTTACCAGCCCTGTGTTGCCGCGGGTCGTCTGGCAGGACGGCTGGGGACGCTGGGCGCGGGCGAGGCGATCAGCGGAACGGGCGTGCTGGCCGCGTATGAGGGTGAGATCGTCATCGTGGTTCAGGATGCGGCGCGCCTGCCCAGCGAGCACGTCCGCCTGGAACTGGACGGCGGCGGGGCCGCGCGGCTGCTTCGTGCCCGTTGGCGGGTCCGGGCGCGGGGGGTGTTGATTACCCCACCGCAGGCCCAGCGCCTGGAGAACGAAGTGCCGGTGACGAACATTCGACTGGGGCTCACGCCGAAGCGGGCGGAGGGGACGGAGACTCAGCTGGTGCCACTGGAACTGGCCGCCTACGGGGAGCTGGCGGTCGTGCTCGCCGGGCAGGGCAAGGGAAACTACCTCGACACCTGGGGTGTGTTGCAGCGTCGTCAAGGAGCGCAGCGCCGCTTTTCCCGGCTGGAAGTGCAGGACGTTGAGCCCCTGCACGGGACGCGGGCGCTGCTGTAAGGATAAATTTCAAGGCATGTCTATCCATCAGGGATGCTATGTAGAAAAGCATTTATCTTTTGAACTGTCTGCGGAAACCCTAGCACTGCACTAACAGTGTAAATTTTAAATCAAGCGACAAATGCCTCACTTGATTTTCAAAAGGTAAAATTCGTACAGTCGTCAGTTGTAGGGTGGAGACGGTTTTGTATTTAAATCGAATACACGTGATCGTCAGCTAATGCTAAAGTGATCGGTAAATGTAGGTGAGTGTGGGCGCGCCAAGCAGGTTCGTGATGGGCAGAGGTGAGCAGGCTTGAAGCCTTGGCAAGCGCCATTCTCCACTCGCCAGCCTGTTGCCCATCCCAGTTGCGTGTAAGGTCTACGCCTGCAATGTGTTCACATGAATGGTTACGTGTGGCTTGTCTAATCTCATCGAGAAAATCCCTTCGTACGAAGTGCCGCCCACTTATAGGTGTGGCATACGTACCACGCAGACCACCAAGCATAGTGTTGTCGTGATCAATGACACCAAGGGCAGCTCCCACAAACTCAGCTCTCATCCGGGTCAATGTACGTAATAGGGCAGAGGTCACAGATATGTCCTCTCCTAGGATTACAACTGACGCGCTGGAGTGTGCAAGACGCTGCAAAACGTCAACTGCCTGTAGTCGTTCAGCAACATGCATGTCGTGAACAACCAAGACGGCCGATGCCAGCGAGTCGCTCTCCTGCGGTGAGGTGGGAGATAGAGCGAGAGCGGCGTGTAGTTCCTGAAGGACGGATTTCGCACGTGTAGCATAGCTACCTTTGCCAAAGGTAGCGCTAATAATGCGTCGTTCGCCTCCCTCTTCTCGTGCCAGAGCTACCCGGTACTCACGGTAGCCATATAGCCGCGCTGTAATTTCAAGGGCTTGCCCGTGAGATAAAGAAATCCTTCTTGCAGCAAGCAGGGGTCGAAGAGACGCAGCAAGGGGACGTGCGACCATGACAAATGCACTCATGTGATTCCTAGCGCAGAAGTAATTAACAGCACTGGTATTGTCCTACTCACTTCTGCGGCTGCTCACTGTGCAAGTGGCGGTCACGCGCCCCGTTAGGCCCCAGTGCGGGCAAGGTGGGGTACCGACCCCAGCCTAGCATACTTTTAGACTTCCTTCCCTGGGAGACAAATCGTGTAATAAGGAGGAAAAGGCCGCTCGCCTACGACCTACTGAATAATCCCCGGTATCCGCGCCTCCTCCCCTCTGCCTCCCAAGGATTGGGGAGTGACAGGCCTTCGAATGGTCCACGCTCCAGCACTAGGCTCTCGAACCTTACCTCGCCGTCGGGCCCCAACGCTCGCAGGACGGCGCCTGCCCCGCCGACCGTCCACTCGGCGGTCAGCCGCTCGCCGTCCTCATCCGGCCAGCCACCCGTGCACACCAGCGCCCGCGCATCCTCGCGCGCCAGGGTGGGGTAACGGCGTTCAGTCGGGGCCGTCTCCAGGGGCCAGGCCGACGTGCCCGGCACCCGTAGCACGACGACCCGCCCATGCGCGTGGGCCAGACAGGCCAGCAGCAGGGCGTGGAGATCAGGGTCGAAGTCGGTCCCCAGATAGTCGGTGACCTCACCCGGCTGTATGGTCGTGTCGGCCGCCAGCAGGAGGGTCAGGTGAGACTCCCCGGCCTGCTCCTGGTGGACCGACTCCTCAACCTGAGGGGGCGTGGTGTCGTTTCCCTCCAGCAGGCGGTCGAGCGCCGTGGACTCCGTCACCAGCACTTCCACACGTGGCTGCCCGCTGCGTTCGGCTGCGACCTTCCGAAGGACCGCCTCGCGGTGCGGCTGGTCGGTGAGGACGGAGAACGTCCCGTCCTCCAACCGGTGCCCGAACACCCGGTACGTCCTGCAGGTGGGTTCGTCGAGCAGGTGCGCGGCGTCCTCGCGTGGCGGGTCCAAACGGACGTCCACGAAGGGGAGACCACGCGAGAGGGCCAGCGCCCGGAAGGCCAAGTCCTCACTGATCCGCCGGCTCTTCAGGAGAGTCTGTTCCAGGCGCGGGTCCGACAGTTCCGAGGTTTCCACTCCTCCGTACCCGAGTTGCAGCAGCGCTTCGGAGATGGACATCCGCCGGGACGTTCCACGCTCCGGAAGGGTCCCGGGTCCCCCGTTCTGGCTGGACCCTGGGTGGGACACGTCGACAGCAGGCGTGGTCTGTGCATCGGGTGAGAGGTCGACGATCACCGCCTCGGGTCCGGTTTCACGTTCGGGACCTTGGGCAGGGGAAGGCGGCACGGACGACTCCGGCTGCGCGGCGAGGGCTGCCAGATCGATCGGGGGTCGGTACTCCTCCTCAGGCACGGTGGGCGGGGGGCTGATCCAGGCCGGTTCGCTCGGTCGGCTGGCAGGTCGGCCCACCACGATCAGGGCGGATGGGGGGAGGTAATACAGGCCCTCTTCCTGAAAGGGATTGCTGCTGGCCCGTACCGTCTGCCCCTCCGCCTCCGCCTCGACCAGAGCACGGGCCGCGTCGAGAATCCGCAGGGCCCGCTCGGCCTGTGGAACTCCGTAGGCGGCGAGCACTCGGCCGATCACCCGCTCGTCGAGGAAGGTCCGTGCCCGTTCCAGGACGTGCGCGTCCTGCTGGGAGCGGGACCACCGTCTGCCGCCTGGAGGACGGAGACGGCCGAACTGGAAGAAGGTCAGCCGCGCCTCGCTGCGCAGGACATCGGCGAAGGTCGGTTGTTTCAAGGGCTTCCTCCTCTCACCACCGGCGCACGTTCCAGGGCCGGTAGCCGTCCAGCCACAGGTGCAGCCAATACGCGATCAGGTATCCGGCCAGTGCCGCCGCGAGGAGCGGCCCACCTGGGGTGGGCACCCGCAGGGTGACGCCCAGGACACGGTCCACGGCGAGCAGTGCGGCGACCGGCAGTGCCAGCAGGACGCCCGCGTACCCCAGCAGGAGGAGCGGTCCGCGGACGTAGGTATGCGTGACGCCCCGGTGCCGCACGAACAGGTTCAATGGGCGCCACAGGTCTCCCCAGACACCCCAGTTGCGCCGGGCCCGCACCCGCACGTGTCCCGCCAGGTCGAGGTCGGGCGTGATCAGCAGCGTGCCCACCAGGTACCCCGCCGCCAGCGGGAGGAGCAGGTCCTGGGCGACGTGCAGGGCGGCCAGGGGTCCGGCGATCCCCACCAGGGCGAGCAGGTTGACTCCGGTATGCAGGTCACCGCTGGGCATCGCGGCCGGGCGTGACGTTGAGGATCGTGCGGCTGGTGTACTCGTTGATGCCGACGCGGTACGGCCACAGCACCGTGGGATTGGCCCCAGCGTCGGCCGCGCTGGCGGTTACGGTGCCGTAGCGGGTCGTGCCGGGGGCGACCACGAGCGTGCCGAGGTTCGTCTTGACGAGCACATTGCCGCCGTTCTGACCCTTGATCGCCAACTGCCGTTCGTTGAGAGTGACTGCCCGGGATCCGGCCTGCACACGGTAGTTGACCACGAGCACGTTCCCGTCACGGGTGGCGGTGAAGGTGAAGCGCGGGATCTCCTCGGCGCCGAGGGCCGCACCCGGACGGAGGCTGACGGTGGGAGCGCTGACCTGTGGAGTTGCCGGGGCCGGGCTCGTCTCCTCGGGGTCCTGGACGGTGACGTTCACGATGCTGCCCGCGTGGTCGGTGGACAGGGTGAGGCGCCAGATGTAGGTTCCGCTTTCGGTCACGATCTGCAGGGGCGTGGAGCCGTACCCGGCGAGGCCCGCGAGCAGCACGCGGTTGCCGTCCTTTCTGCGGTCGACCAGCCCGTCGCGCGTGACCAGGACGTCCTTGACGGCCTCGGGGAAGACGAGGGTGCCGAGGGCGCCGGGACCGAGCGTCAGGGTGTAGTGTTGGGCCTGCTGCGGGGTCAGGATGACGTTCACGTCCTTCAGGGCGACGGCAGGTGTGGAGACAAGGGCGAGGAGGGCGAGCAGGGTGAGGCGTCTGGTCATGGGTGATGTCCTCCACCCTGAAGTGTGGTGGCGGGCCAGGTTGGACGCTGCAGCGTGTCGGGCAGCCGTGAGGCCCTGTTGTTGCCGGCCACGTGCTCCTGGCCCTGCTCTCGCTTGAGCGGCTGGACGTCCCGACCCTCGCACACCCCTTCGTTCCCGTTCACCCTTCATCCAAGTTGACCGGAAACGCTCGGCTGCCAGGCTCCACTTCGGGTGAACACCCCCAGGCTCCCGATGCAGCGGCAGCTCACCTCACCTCGCCAGAGCGCACGGGTGAGCACGTCCGTGACGACCGAGCGTGGAAAACCGGTCGTGGTGACGAGTGCCGCCACGGTGCGCTGCCGCTGGACCTCGGCGAGGACCCGCTCCTGGGTCACCTCGGCGGGCTCGGTTTCCAGAGTGGTCAGATGATGGAGGCGGAGAGTTCCCGCGCGGTCGGCGGCCTTGCAAGCCAAGCCAGCGTCCTGAAGAGTCCTGAGAAGGGTGTGGGCGTCCGCACGCGGGAGGCCGATGAGGGCCGCGATGTCGCCGGTGGTGGACGGGCCTTGCCCCAGGAGGTCGAGCACCTGCAGGCTGTGGAGAGGGGAGAGGACGTTCATGCTGCTCCACCACGCGCCGCGTGAGGGACCAAGCGGGCGAGCAGGGCCCGTTGAATGAGCAGGTGCGCCTGAGCGGGCTGCTGGGCGTACAACTGCTGGTACTTGAACCGCAGGGACGCGAGTTCCCGAATCTCCGGCAGCAGGGGGAGCGCGCCGACGAAGTAACTGCTCTCGCGGACATGGACGTGGGGCCCCCCGGCGTGTTGGTGGAGGACCAGGGCGGTGAGGAGGCTCAGCATCAGGAGTTGGGCGCGGTCGCGCTCAACCTCGAACACGCCCATCAGGGCTTTAGTGAGTTCCTCGCGGGCCTGTGCTGAGCGCAGGGGCAAGTCGTTCACGGCGTGGTGCTTGTGTACAGGTTGAACCAGAGGATGAGTGTCTGGCGCCCAGCGCCTGCTGGTAGGCGGGGAGGACAGGGAAGATGACCCGGGTGCTGGACACAGTGCAGACGTGACGGCATACCACCATTGTTCCTGTGGCTCAGGTTGGACTCGGGCCTTGCCGCACTCGGCGGGGTTGCCCTTTTCCAGCCTGTCCACCAACAGCGGTGATCGGATGTGCCGAAGCCTCGTGCAGGAAACGCCTCTGGGCGAGGACGTAGCTGTGCCCTGCCTGGTGAGCCTCACCACTCCCGGATGGCTTGCCGGGCGCGCTTCACGCCCACCCGCACGTACCCGCGCGTCGTGTTCACGTTGGCGTGGCCCAGCACCTCCGCCACCGCCACGAAGTCCCCCAGCGCCTCGTACAGCCGGCTCCCCATGTACTTGCGGAAGGCGTGGAAGCCCCGGAAATCATTCCCCCCGTCCCGCCGCGCGAACAGCGGCCGCACGTGGTACGCCGCCCCCTGCCAGGTGCGGTACGGAAAGATGTAGTCCTCGCGGTGGCGTCGGGTCCGGGCCGCTCCCCGGTAAGCGTGCAGGGCATCCGCCAGGCGCGGGCTGATGGGGACCACGCGGCTCTTGCGGCCCTTGCCCGACTGCACGACGAGGTGCGGCTCGTCGTCCCCGGCGTCCACGTCCGGCCAGCGCAGGCTCAGGGCCTCGTCGATGCGCAGTCCCGAGTGGGTGAGCACCAGCAGCAGGGCCCACACCTCCAGTTGCCGAGAGCGCTTTGCTGGTGTATCTGCCTCCCCGTAGGCGTCCCGGGCGCGGGTCAGCACCCCGGCGACGAGGCTCTCGCTGTACGGCGCATTCTTCTCGAGGGGGTGACGGCGGTCACGGGGGAGGCGCACGTCCTCGAAGGGAACAGCCTTTGTGGCGCCCGCCCAACGCAGGGCCTTGTACAGGGTGATCCCGGCCGCCACGCGGGCCTGCACGGTACTGATCGACTTGCCGGAAGCGATCAGGTCGCCCACCCACCCCTGGGCGTCCTCACGCTCGGGACCGAGCACCTTCCAGGCCCGGTTCGTCATGTGGTCGACGAGCTGCCGGACCCCGGTGCGGTAACTGAGCAGGGTGTGGCGGCTGATCAGGACGCCCGACTGCGCGTGCTGGGTGAGGTAGGCCTCGACCAGGGACCAGAGCGCCTCGGCGTCCTTTTCGGCGCAGGCCTGGACGGCGCGGCGGCGCCGCTCGTCGGGGTGGAGTGTTACCCACGCCCGGGCGCGGTCGTGCAGGTCCCGGCGCACCAGGTCGAGGGACAGGTCCGTCACTCCCGCGGCCTGTGGAGGTGACGGGCGAGGACGGTGTCCAGGACATCCCCCGGCACGTCGCGCTGACCGGCGTCCCAGGCGTCGAACAGGACCCGCGCCAGTTCGCGGACGGGGGGAATCAGGGCCGGGTCGGTCGCCAGCCGCTCGGCCTCACGCCGTCGCTCCTCGGGATCAAGGCCGTCCTCCTCGAACGCCTCCAGCAGTTCCCCGACCCGCAGGGCGTCCGTGCCCTGCAAGGCCACGTCTTGGCGTATGTGCGCCTGGCCGTACCGGCCCTCGTACTCGGGGGTATGGAGCGGCCCGGCGAGGAGGCAGGCGAGTTCGAGGAGGGCCTCGTGCGCGTTCCCGGGCCAGGTGTCGGGGAGGTCGCGCACCACGGCCGCAAAATGGTCGAAGCCGGGCCCTCGGATCTCCTGGGAGTCGAAGGTCACCCGGACGAGGCGGATCTGCGAGGCCGGGGTCAGGGCGTAGTACGCGGCGGCATGGCCCGCCTCGTGGTGCATGAGGGTGATCGCTTCCACCAGGTCGAGGAGTTCGGCAGCCAGGGTGGCCGCTCGTTCGGGCGTCTCTGCCTGGCGAACCCGACGGGCAAGGTCGCGCAGCCGATCCGTGACGGGGTGATCCCCGAAGTGGGGGTGGAGGGTTGAAACCACCATGAGATTTTACAATAATTGATCTTATTGGAAAAACTGGTCAGACGTCGACCCAGCCGTCCCGGTGGCCGGAAACGTCCGGGGACCACCCTCGACCGTGGTGCAGTGGAGTCTGCCGCCGGGCGTGTTGACGTCCCCCGCTGTCCCGGCGCAGGCTGAGGCACCAGAGTCCGAGGCCGCCGGGAGACGTGGCCCACGCATGGGGCTCAGCCGCCGGGAAGCCGGGACTCGGGCGGCCATTGGACGGGCAGGGGCACGCGGCCACGTAGACGCACCCCTGCCCCCCGCTTGTGCCCTCACGCTCATGGCTCTCCCCAGCAAACGAGTCCTGATTGAGGTGTGGAAGCCCGGCATGAACGGTTGAAGCTGCTGGACCGACGCGTTGGGGTCAAGCCCAGGCACCACGCTACGCAGTGGTGTGCACGAGGAGC
This sequence comes from Deinococcus aetherius, assembly GCF_025997855.1. Classification (NCBI taxonomy): domain Bacteria; kingdom Thermotogati; phylum Deinococcota; class Deinococci; order Deinococcales; family Deinococcaceae; genus Deinococcus; species Deinococcus aetherius. The sequence continues at coordinate 248,677 of NZ_AP026563.1, read as the reverse complement.
CCGGAAGGCCAACTGATCATCGCCGCCTCCAGGGCCTCCTGCGGGGTGCCCCGCAGCCAGGCGTCGAGGTCCTGAGACAACAGCAGGGCCGGCATGCGGTCGTGCACCTCCAAGCCTGGCACCGGATCGCGATTCACGACGGTCACGCTCTCGAGCGGGCCGTCCGGCGTGACGGTGACTTCCCACAGCCCGGCGGCGAATCGTGGCGGGCGGACGTGCTCTGCACGCGTGGGGCTCAGAGGGTGTACTTCGAGGTGCAGCGCAGCGGCATCACCCTGGAAGCTCTGCACACCCGACAGGCGCGGTACCGAGCGAGCGATGTGCACGGCGTGTGGTTCACGCGCACCCACGAACGTGCCCTGCGCGGCGCGCAACCCTGGCAGCGGGAGACCCCGGCCCTGTACGTGACCGAGCAGCACCAGGTGCCCGCACTGGGCTTAAGCCTGGAGGCCACCGTGGAGGCTACGTTGGGCGGACACCTCGACCTCTTCCTGTCGCCCGTACGGCCGGTGCAGGTCACGGTGCTCTCGGAGACCATCGGCTGTTTTCGCTGCGCAGGCAACACCGGGTTGCTGGTGGTCGTGTGGCTCTGCCCGCCGAATTCGCCGGACCTCGCGGTCATGTTGCCCGGCACGACTGCCTGCCTTGCCGCCTGGGTACACGGCCTGCTCGGTCCGGCCTGGGGCGGTGAACACCGGACGTTCACGGAGTGGCCGAGAGAGAAGCCCCGGGTCTACACCTGTCCTGGGTGTGGACGAACGCGCCAGGCGCGCATTCAGAACGGACGAGCACGCCTGGCGGCAGCTCGCTGATCGCTAGCCGGGAGAACCCGTGCGTCCGTTCTGGGCGTTTCACCAGGGGCGGCACGGGGTGGTGAGGAAACTCGCCGTGCTGACCGAGGCGCAGCACGCGTGGTGGATGGAGACGGCGGGTGGGAAGTGGATGCTCAGCACCATGATAGGACCGCAGGCGCCTGGTGAAGGAGCGGAGGGGCCGAGGGCCGCTCCTCCCGCTCCCCAGGGCCGTCCCCTGTGATGTGGAGCGAGCCACGATGGTCACACGGAGGCCTCAACTGTCAGACCGCTGCGACGCCTCGTCCGTCATCATGCAGGAATGAACGGCCCCGTCGCGGCCCTCCTGGCGCTGGCGTCCCCCGACCGCGCCCACCTCGACGCGCTGGTCACCGAAACGGCCGTGCGGAAGGCCCTGTGTGCCGAGGGGCATCACGTGGCGGGCTTCGGGCTGTGGGCGCTGCGGCGCCGCGCCCGGCGACAGGACCCGCTCGTGCAGGTCCTCACCCAACCGCGCGACTGGACCTGGCTCGCCTTCGCCCCCACCTCTCCACACAACCTTCCCCCGGCCGACGCCCGCCTCCTTGCCCGGATCAGCCAGGGACTGCACGGGGTCACCCTCGTTCAGTGGAGCGTGGACGACCAGGCCCTGACCTACACCACGTGGCCGATACAGGTCACGACGGTCCGGGGGCAGTCCTGCCTGGTTCCGGGTGCGCCGCGCCCGGCCCTCCGGGTGCCCCTCCGAGGTGGTCCGCTGCTCGCGGACCTCTCGCGCTGGCGCACGGTTCCCGAGGCGGACCTGCTGGCCGCGCTCGTCGAGGCGTATCACATCGAGCACTTGGCCGCCGCCGAGCCTGGCGCGTTCACGAACGTGGACGTCCTCATGCAGGGCGACGGCTCTCCGGTCGTGCTGGAGGTCAAGCGCCGCAGCCGGGCGGAGGCCGACTCGGGTGCCCCCCTCACCCTAACGGTCACGCAAACCGAGACCCTGCGCCACCTGCGTGCGGCGGGCTGCGAGGTGCACTTTGCCGTGCGGGTCGTGCCCCCGGGAACAGTGGGCGATCCCACCCGGGCGCTGACCGAGGGGCACTGGTGGGCGGGCGCGGCCGTCATCCGGCCTGGGTGGGGGGAGGCGGTGCTCGACCTGCTCGGCCCGGTGGAGGCTCCCACGCTGAGCGCCCTACGTGAGGCGAGGAGGCAGGCCACCGTTGCCGCGCCCGTGCAAAAAGACCCGCCCACCCCAGTCCCCTCTCCTCCAGAACGGGTCAGGGCCAAACGGTGGGGCCGTGCCGCACGTCCGGACAGTTCGCGCCCGCGAGTTCCACCCTCCTCTCGACTGCCCAAGGCGCCGGGGCACTTGACGTCGTTCACCTTCGAGTTCGAGTTTCTGGGCGTGTGGTCCGAGGTCCCCATTCGCTTGCGGGGCCAGGCGTACGCGGGGGTGGGCGTCGCCTTCCTGGCCGCCCAGACCTTGGACGAGGACGTCCGCCAGCAACTCGCGGAGGTCACGACCCGCGGGGCGGCGCTGCGGATCGCGCGACGTGCCCCTCAGCGGACCGACTGGCCGACCCTGCGAGCCACCGTGGCACGGGACGTGTTGCGCTTCGCGTATCGGGAGGACCGGGCCGAGCGCTTGATCGCCACCCTTCCCCTCCTGCTGGCGGACACCGAGGTCTTCGACCCGCTGCTGGTCGGGGTGCAGGGCCGGGAGGGGCTGGACGCGCTGACCCTGCTGCGCGGGCAATTGGCGACCCGGGCGGCGCGGACGGCGGGCGACCGCTGCTTCTCGTGCGTGTTCGCCGCGCCTTCCGCCTGGCCGGGCTTCGTCGGCTGCGCACACCCGGGAGGTGCGGAGGCGACGGTGGCTTGTGTAGGGAAGGCGGCGGTGCGGGGGCCGCTCCAGCGGGGCAAGGGCGTGCTGGTGCCCGTCACGACACCGCATGGACCGCGATTCGTGCCCCGGTCAGAAGAGTCCGCCGACTGGGCCTGACCGAGGGACGGACGGCTGCTTGGCGGCCTCGTCGCGGGCCTGCACGGCGAGCTGGTCGGCGCGTTCGTTCTCCGGGTGGCCGGCGTGCCCCTGCACCCACTCGAAGGTGAGGGTGTGTCCGCGGGCGGCCTCGGCGATGGCCTGCCACAGGTCGGGGTTCTTGACCTTCTTCCACCCCTTGGCCTGCCACCCGGCCAGCCAGCCCTGCTCAAAGGCGTCGATGATGTAGCGGGAGTCGCTGACGACATGGACCTGGCAGGGGCGCTTCAGGGCGCGCAGCCCTTCGAGGAGAGCGGTGAGTTCCATGCGGTTGTTGGTGGTCTGGGGCTCGCCGCCAGACAGTTCGCGGGTGTGGGTGCCGCTGGAGAGGAGGCAGGCCCAGCCGCCGGGGCCAGGATTGCCCGAGCACGCCCCGTCGGTCACGAGGCGCACGGCGGCAAGGCGGGGCGTGTCCGGCATGGAGCCTCCAGTGTAAAACGCCTAGACCGAGGGTCGAGTGTGGCTCAGGCCGTTGAATGCTGCACCTGTGGCAGCAAGAAGCGCCCCTTCCAGGGCGCTGAAGTGAAACGAGGCTTACTCGCTGGCCGGCGCGTCGCCCGTGCCGCCCAGCGCCCCCTTCAAGGTGTTAGCGACCTTGAAAGCGACCTTTTTGCCGGCGGAAATTTGGATGCGCTCGGTGGTCCCGGGGCGGACGCCGGTGCGGGCAGCGGTCGCCTTGACGCTCAAGGTGCCCAGCCCGGGCAATCCCACGCTCTGCCCCTGCCTGATCGCCTCCACGATGGCTTCCATCGCGGCGTCCACGGCCTGGCCAGCCTGCTTCTTGGTCAGGCCGCTCTGCTGGGCCACCTGCTCGACGAGTTGCGTCTTGGCGACCTTGCCGCCGCGCCCACCGGCGGCCTCGCCCGCGCTCTCCTCGACGGCGGGTGCGGGCTGCTCGGCCTTGGCCGCCTCCCGCTTGGGAGCCTTGGCAGCGGCAGGCTTCTTGGCCGGGGCCTTCGTCGACTTTTTGGTCATGCTGCGCATCGTGCCTGCCCGGCGGCAAAAAGGCAAGCCGACGTCAGGTCCCCCAATCCAGAGCGCCGCCCGAAGGTTCTTGTCTAAAGGGAGTGGTCACCGCTTCCTTCTCACGGCCATCCACGGGCAGGGGGCGCTCACCGCGGTCACCGGAAGAGTTGAAGGGCGAGGACGTGTTGAAACCAGCCGTGAGCGTCGGAGGAGGTCACGGTGTCAAGCGCTCGGCGCAAGGCGTCGAGCACGCCCTCACGGGTTCTTGCCGCAAGAGCACGCATGGCGGCGTTGAGCTTGGAGAACATCAGTTCAATCGGGTTCAGGTCGGGCGAGTAGGGCGGCAGGTGGACCAGCAGGGCGCCGGTAGCCTCGACCAGCTCACGAACCCGAGGGTCCAGATGGGCTCCCAAGTTGTCCAGCACGACCACCTGCCCAGAGCGCAGCACTGGGACCAGCACCTCTCGGACGTACGTGACGAACACGTTGCCGTTCACCCCGCCTTCGACCACCAGCGGGGCCGTGGGACCCGCGAGCGTCAACGCACAGAGCAGCGTGAGGTTCTTCCCCCGGTTCCGGGGAACAGTGTCGATGGCGCGTTGCCCTCGGGGGCAACGCGCATGAGTGCGCGTCATGTCGGTCTGGAAGCCACTCTCGTCCAGATACAGCAAGTCGGCAGGGGCGACCTCGGCCAGATCAGCGACGAACTGAGCCCGCCACGCCTCATCCCGCTCAACGGCGGCCAGCGTCTTTTTTTCTCGTCAGTTGCAACGCCTTGAAGCGTCGGACCAGCGTGCTGGCCGACGCTGCCGGGTGGCCCTCACGCCACAACGCCGCATGTTCGGCCAACGTCAGGTCTGGGTGGTGGTGCAGTTGAGCTCGCAGCGCCTCGTGCTCCTGGGGCGGAATCACGGTCACCGTCCGTCCCGGACGGGGCCGAGGGTACAACCCTCGGCCCTCCCGCTCCAGCCGCACGTACCGCTCCACACTCGCCACACTCAACGTGAACTGCCTCGCCGCCTGCTGTTGGCTCATCCCTTGCTGCACGGCACGCACGATCCGCTCTCGCAAATCCACGCTGTACGCTCGCCCTCGCATACCCCACCCTACTCCCTCAACTGATGCGGCCACTGCTGTCAGAGACTGTCTGGAAAGTGAAGAATCAGGCAGAAACCGCGTGTTGCTGGGCGAAAGCGGCGAGTCGGCGAAGCATACGACGAATGAACGACAGGAAGATGAACGCTTCGGTGGTCTCGGGCAGCAGGTCATACTCGCGGTTCAACCGTCGGTCGAAGGACAGCCAAGCGAAGCTGCGTTCCACAATCCAGCGCTTCTTGATGACGATGAATTCGCGGTGACCCCGGAAGGTCTTGATCTGCGCTTCGGTCAATTCCTGACCCTCTGGGAGCCAATACCCGCGGGTGTTGGCGTCAGGACGTTGCACAATCTCAACGCTGTATCCAAGCGTGGTCTTGACCCAAGCTTCCCACTTGCCCTTGTACCCACCGTCAGCAAAGAGATGGAGCTTGATCTGGGGTTGCTTCTGGCGCAACTCCTGAAGGAGTTGCTGACTGCCCGCTCGATCCGTGATGTTGGCAGGCAACACCTTCACCCCAAGCAGCAAGCCCTGAGTGTCAACGATCAGGTGGTGTTTGCGTCCGTTGATCTTCTTGCCACCGTCATAGCCGCGTGGCCCCCTTTTTGCGAGGTCTTCACGCTCCTCGAATCGACAATGCCAGCAGTGGGCACGGCGTTTCGCCCCAGGGCTTGACGTGTCTGTGCCCGGAGCGCATCGTTCATGCGCTCCCACAGCCCGCTTTTCTTCCACTGCCGGAAATAGTCATACACCGTCTTCCAGTGGGGAAAATCAGCAGGCAACAGCCGCCAGGACACTCCACCCCGCTTCACATAGAAGATGGCGTCCATGATGTCCCGGCGATCTATTCGAGCGGGTCGTCCACCGGGTCGTGGTGCAGGAATCAGCGGACCGAGGATGGCCCACTCTGCATCGCTGGTGTCGGTGGGGTAGGTCCGGCGCCGAGTCACGCAAAAATGCTACCCTTCTCGGGACAACTCCCTCCTACACGCTTTCCAGACAGTCTCTCAGACGGCACGGACGTGTTCGGGGTAGACCCACCCCCAGGGCTTTACCGAAGTTGAACACACCTTTTCTAGCATGGCCCCTATGAACCTCCTGCGTTTCAACGAGAAGGTGCTGATCGGGCTGGGCCTGGTCGCCGCCGGAGTCGACTTCACGCTTCTCCCCGTGACGTTCGGGACGGTGCTGCTCGGGCTGCTGGTCACCACGTGCCTGGCCCTCGTGCTGCTGACGCGGCGGGGGAGCTTCTCCGGGAACTTCCGGCCCCGGCCTGGACTGGAACCTCAACCCGCGCGGGTTCCGGCCCCGGCTGCCGTCCCGGTCACGCCGGTGAGGAGATGACGTGACGACGAAGGTACGGGGCATGACTCCTCCTCGCCGTGCCGGGGCGCTGCTCACGGCGGCTCTCCTGAGCACGGCGCTGGCGGGCGCCGTGCTGTGGTGGTCCACGCTGGGGGAGGCCGGCACCACGGCAGGTCGCCTGGGCGGGGACTTCCACGCCCTGCGGGCCCTCCCGGGCGGGCGCCTGCTGTACGGCCAGCACGCGGGCGTCTCGGCGAGCCTGGACGGGGGCCGGACCTGGGGTCCCTTCGTGGGCGGCGGGGACGCGATGGCCCTCGCCGCGTCCCCGCGGGCACCGGCCGTGCTCGTGCTGGCCGGGAACGACGTGCTGAGGGTCAGCCGGGACGGCGGGCAGAGTTGGCAGGACCAGGGCTTCGGGAACCTGCCGGGAACGGACGTCCACGGATTCGCCGTGGCGCCCGACCTCCCGAACGTGTGGTACGCGAATCTGTCTGGGCGGGGCCTGTACCGCAGCGAGAACGGGAGGGACTGGCGCCTCGTGTCCCCGGCCACCGGGGGCACGATGGCCCTTGCCGTGGGCCCGGGTTCAGTGCCGCGCCTCTACGCCCTCACAATGGACGCCGGGCTGATCGTGTCGGACAACGGCACCATCTGGCAGCGCGCCGGGGACGCACCGCAGGCGGCCAGCTCCGGCCTGGACGTTCACCCGGTCAGCGGCCACGTATACCTCGCCGGTCCCGCCGGGGTCGCCCGCTCCGAGGACAAGGGGGCGAGCTGGACGAACCTGGACCTGCCGGAAGGCGCACGGCTGATCACGGCGGACCCGGGGGACGAGACGAAGCTGTACGCGGCCGGTGAGAGCGGGGCCGTGTACCGCTCGGCGGATGGGGGGCGGTCGTGGAGCCGCTGAGGGTCCCCCGCTGGACGGGCTGGCTGGCGCTGGGCCTGGCGTTGCTGGGGCTCGTCCTCACGTGGCCCGCCGTGGCGCCGGCCCTGCGGGAGGCGGCCGGGAGCCTTTACCGCCTGGGCGGCACCTTGAATACTGTCCTGGCGGAGCCGGTCAACCGCCTGCGGGCCCAGACGGGTGTGTCCCTCCTCACGCCGTTCCTGCTGGGCCTGCTCGCCGCCACCGCCCCCTGCCAGCTCTCGACCGGCGCGGCGACCCTGGCCTACGTGGTGCGGGACGGGCACGCCGGGGGGGCGTGGCCGCGCAGCCTGGCCTTCGTGCTCGCGCGCGTGCTGGTGTACCTGGTGCTCGGGAGTGTGGCCGTCTACGCCCTGGGCGGGGCAGTGCAGGCCCCGGGCCCGTTGTTCATGGGGGTCCGGCGGGTGCTGGGCCCGCTGATGCTGCTCGTCGGCCTGGTGCTCGTCGGGGCGATTCGCCCACGCCTCGCGGTGGGCGGTCGTCTCGTCGGGCAGGTGGAGGCCCGCGCCCGGCTGCGGCGGGGAACGCTGGGTGCCTTCGTGCTGGGGCTGGCGTTCAGCCTCGCGTTCTGCCCGACCCTCTTCCTGCTCTTCTTCGGCCTGACCGTCCCGCTCGCGGTGACCGCGCCGCTCGGCGCGCTCTACCCGGTCGCGTTCGCGCTGGGCATGACGTTGCCCCTGCTCGTTCTGGTCGCGTTCCTGCCAGGCGCGGGGGTCGGGCAGGCGTACGTGGGCGGCCTGCGCCGCGCCTCCCGGCTGGGCACCCCGCTGGCGGGGGCCGTCTTCATCGCCGTGGGACTGTACGACACCCTGGTGTACTGGTGGATGTGACCCTGGGGATTGACGTCCCCTGGAACGGCGACTCGGTCAGGAGGAGCCCTTGAGCGCCAGGCGCAGAACTTCCCTCCTCGCGTGGTTGGGCCTGCTGGCCTTCTCCCTGAACCTGGCGTGGGAACTGGCGCAGGCCCCGCTGTACACGGGCGGCTCAATGGACGGGAAGCACTTCGCCCTGTGCCTGGTCGCGGCGCTGGGGGACGCCCTGTTCGCGCTCATCCTGTACGCGCTGCTGGCCCTCGTCCACCGTGACCCCTGCTGGGTGCTGCGGCGTGGACCTGCGGACGCGGTGGTGGTCCTGGGGACGGGTATCGCCTTCGCGTGGGTCGCCGAGTCGCTCGCGGGGGCGTTGGGCTGGTGGGCGTACGGGCCCGGGATGCCGCTCGTGCTGGGGGTCGGCCTCCTGCCCCTCGTGCAACTTGCCGTGCTGTCGCTGCTGACGTTCGAACTCGTCGGCGTCCGGGCACGCCACGGCGGGTGAGCCCGCCCTACCCGGGCACCGCCCGCAGCGTGACGAGGATGCCTGCGAGGCGCCGCTCGATCACCTGCACCCCGAAGCCCGAGGCGCGGAGCAACTCGGCGGTGGGCCGGTTCGGGTGACACCCCACCAGGTGGTCGAAGACCGGGTCGATCAGGTCGGTTGCCGCGCCGAGCCAGCGGTTGGGGGGCCGGACATGTTCCAGCGCGAGGAGTTGGCCGCCCGGCCGCAGCACCCGCCGCACCTCCGCGAACAGCCGTGTCGGGTCGGGAACGCCGCACAACCCGAGCGAACTGGCCACGGTGTCGAAGCGGGCCTCCTTGAACGACAGGGTCTGGAAGTCTCCCTGCATGAGCTGCGCCGGAAAGGGCAGGGTGAGGGCCCCCAGGTGCGCCCTTTGCAGCATCGCGTCGCTCAGGTCGAGGGCGGTCAGGCTGCGCAGGCCGGGCGGGTAGTGGGGGAACGTGGCACCGGTGCCCACCCCGAGTTCCAGCACGTCCCCCGCCGCCCGTGACAGCAGACGGGAGCGCAACTCGTCGAGCAGGCGGGCGCGGGTCGCCTGGTCGTAACGGGAAGCGGCGCGGTCGTAGAGGCGCTGCACGCGCTGGGCACTGGCCATCTGGCTCCTCGGGGACAAGGGGAGCGCTCGTCCGGCATTCCCCCGTTCGTGATGTAATCTCGGCGGGCAGGCGGGGACCAGGAAGAGCCTCCCGACGACTTCCGCCGTCCTGCGCACCGCAGCGAGAGAGGGATGCCACCTGCTCGACGCCCACCCAGGGTGACGCATTTTCGGGGCGACGAGGGAACGGCCGCCTTCCCGGGGAGGCCAGGCCGCCCCTTCGCCCGGGTGCCTGAACCAAGAGCTCCGCGTGGTGAGGACTGTCCCAGAGCGTCTCCCGTCATCCCTCATCGTGTGGTTCTTCTGGTGGACGCTCTGCTGTCTCCCCCACTTCCCGGGCGGCCGAATCGCTCAGCAGGGCACCCGGTCCGGGCCCGCCCCCAGTCCCGCCACCGTCGTAGCCCTGGTCCACGGGGGTCTCCCGGGGGTCTGCATCGCCTGGAGAATTCTGTTGCGGCTTCGTCAAGCTCAGAACTTGCACCTGAATAGGTAGCGCAAAGGCGCTCCCAGACGCGAGAAAGAGGGTGTGTGGAACCTCAAGCTTCGCGGGGAGCGCGCCTCCACTCTGGCAGACGCGCTCCTCTCCGTCCCGACCAGCCCGTATCAGCAGCGCAGCCTGGAGGCTGCGCTGGGGCTCTTTCTCGACCTGAAGACCAAAACAGCTCTGCACCGCGCCCATACCGTGAGTGCCAGTGCACTGAGTCGATTGCTCAACGTGTACGAGTGGGATACGCCCGCCTGCTGGACAACCCTGGTCCAGGCCCAATGGGACGCGCTGCTCCTGGCCGCCCAGCGCAAACACCACCCACGGCTGCGGCTGTGCGTGGACTTGACCAGCATCCCGAAAACGGGACGCGAGCTCCCCTTTGTTCGTGTCTACAACGAGGTCCACGGGATTCATCTGGTGATGCTGTACGCGGTCTACGGAGACCTGAAGTTCCCGGTGGGGTACCGGGTTTACCGGGGGAAGGGGTTCCCTTCCCCCGTGGGCGGTGGTTTAAGGAAGCGATACCGTTGGCGAAGTCGGGGAGCGAGGCGCACACTGAGAGATGCTGCGTCCAGACCCGCTTGGCCCCGTTCCTAAAGACACGGCTCGTATCTCCCACGCGGCCTTTCCGAAGGGGAATCTTTACCTCAAACTCCGAGACGAGCTGGGCGTGCTGTATGCCGATGAAGATTTTGCCGCGCTGTTTCCAGCGTTGGGTCAGCCCGCCCTGCCTCCCTGGCGACTGGCGCTGGTCACGGTCGTCCAGTTCCTCGAAAACCTGACGGATCGGCAAGCTGCTGACCAGGTTCGAGCGCGGTTGGACCTCAAATACCTGCTGGGATTGGAACTGAGCGATCCAGGCTTCGACTTCAGCGTCCTGTCGGAGTTCCGGGCTCGTTTGGTCGCTGGGAACGCGGAACACCTGTTGTTAGACAGGATGTTGACACGCTTTCGGGAGAAGGGCTTGCTCAAACGGCGTGGACAACAGCGGACCGACTCGACCCATGTCCTGGCAGCGATCCGTCACCTGACCCGGATCGAGTTCGTCGCTGAAACCTTCCGAGCCACGCTCAATGCAGTGACTGGTTGGCCCCGCGACTGGACCCACGCTGGCGGGAGTGGTACGAACACCGTGTCGAGTCGTATCGCTTTCCCCAGGGAGCGGACGCTCGGCTGGCCTATGTACGGCAGGTCGGGCAAGACGGCTTTTCGTTGCTCGACAGCCTGCACGCCGATCCCAGTGCGGCCCCGCTGCTGAGCTTGCCCGCCGTCCAGACCCTTGAACTGGTGTGGTCGCAGCAGTTCAGCCGCAAGACGGGCGAAGTGCAGTGGAAGCCCGGCACCGCCGTCCCACCTTCTGCACAGCGACCGGAGTCGCCCTATGACACCGAGGCCCGCTTCTCGACCAAGCGTGGTCGCGGCTGGGTGGGCTACAAGGTGCATCTGACGGAAGCCTGCGAACCGGACCTGCCGGAAGTCATCACCCACGCCCATATCTCGTCTTCCTGCACCCAGGACATCCAGGTCATGCCCAGCGTTCACCACGCCCTGGCGGCCAAGGAGATGTTGCCGAGGCAACATCTCGTCGATTCGGGCTATGTCAGTGGGTCCGTCCTGGCCGACAGCTTGGAGCAGCATGGGGTCGAGGTCATCGGGCCCACTCGACCGGGAGCCAACTGGCAACTCCGTGATCCAGAGGCCTTCAAGATCGACGACTTCAGCATTCACTGGGAGAGCCAGCACGCGACCTGTCCGCAGGGCCAGCGGTCGACCAGTTGGCTGTTGGGGCAGAGCCCAGAAGGTATTCCCCTGGTCTTTGTCTCGTTCCCGCGCAAGGTGTGCCAGTCGTGCGAGGTCAGGGCGCGCTGTACCAAATCCACGAGCGATGGACGGTGCCTCACCTTGCTGCGCCAACCGGCCTTCGAGGCCCTACAAATGATGCGTAAGCAGCAGGAAACACCTGAGTGGAAGGCCATGTACAACCGGCGGTCTGGGATCGAGGGGACGGTTTCGGTCGCGGTACGTGCCCACGGGGCACGCACCGCTCGGTATCGAGGAGAAGCCAAACTGCGCTTACAGGGGATGGCGACGGCAGCGGGAATCAATCTCGGGCGCGTCTACGCCTGGTGGCAAGGTCGGCCCAGGGCGGCGACCAGAACAGCCTGTTTCGCCCGCCTTCCAGCGACCGTCTGACTTCGCCAACGGTATCGCTTCCTTAAACCACCCCCCCGTGCGGCTCGCCCTGGAACTGCTGGCAGCCATCCCCGCTGAAGTCCGCCGCCGCTTCGAGACGTGGGTGCTGGCGGACAGCGGCTTCGAGTCTGCAGCCTTCCTCCAGGGCATGCGTGACCTCGGCCTCGAGTTCGTGGTGGGCGTGCGTTCCACCCGTCGAACCGACCATCCCGGGCACGTCAAGGTGGCGGACTGCGAGCACGGCAGTTGGATTCACCTCGCCAACTGGCCCTGGGAGACCTTGACCCTGGCCCGTGTGGACCGAGGGGAGCGCACCTTCTTCTCGATCGCCTCGCAACTGCTCCAGGGCGACACAGTCGCCCTGGAGGGACGACGACGCTGGGCCATCGAGTCGTTTTTCAAGGAAGCCAAGCATGGCTTCGGGCTAAATTGGTTCGCGTTGCGAACCGCTCAGGGGCTCGACCGCTGGGTACTCCTGGTTTTTGCGGCTTTCACTCTGTCGATGCTCTGTCGAGCCGATACCCTCTCGCTGGAACAAGCGGCGGAAGTTGCGGCTCGGGTGGCCCTGCCTCTGCTGGTCGTTCAGCGGCTGGCTACGCAGGTCTGGCAAGAAGAGGAGTTCCTGCGCCAGCACGGCTATTCACTCACCCTATCCAGGTGCAAAACCTGAGTCAAGGGTTCCATCCCTTCTGCGCGCCCGGTGACGCGCGGTGTTGACCGACCAACGGGGCCACCGTATGCCGTGCCGCCGCCTCAGTTTGCAAAGTCATGAGCGGGCTCAGCGACCGGTTCACCTCCACGATGAACGAGAATGGGCACGAACCTTGCTGATAGAGGGCAACGGACCGCTCTGCTGGCCGAACCGTCCCGGCACGGCTCAGAGGCGGGAACTGGCCGGGCATTCAGGGGTAATCCTCAGGCCAGTCGGTGGCGTCCTGCTTGGTCACTTCAGGCATGAACGCCGGCGTCGTGCCGGTCCCGCCCTACGACCGGACCAGAGGGCAGACCAGGGCCGCTGGTTGAGAGTCCTCTCTCCTTTTAGGTAGGAAAAGTGTTAGATCGGCACCTTACAGTGAAGGGCCGATGAACATTCGCAGGCTGTTGATCTTGTTCATTCTCGGGAGTGCCGGCGCCCAGACGACCTACACGGTCCAGGCCGGGGATACCCTGAGCAGCGTCGCGCGCAGGTACCAGACCACCCCGGTCGCCCTGCTGACCCTGAATGCCCTTCCCAGCACGACGATCCAGGTGGGGCAGACGTTGCAGCTTCCTCCACCTCCCCAGCACACCGTTCAGGCGGGTGAAACGCTGTACAGCATTGCCCGGCAGGCTGGCACCACGCCCGAGGCGCTGATCGCGCTCAACGGGCTGCAAAACAGCACCTTGCAGGTGGGACAGACGCTGCGACTGACCGGGGGTCCCCGGCCCTCTGACGCGACTTCCACCACACCGCCCGTGGTGACCACCACGCCGCCCACGCTGACCCGCCCACCCCCCACCCCGCCGGTGGCGGGACGGCTCGAACGCGGCCTCTTCACGCCCCAGCGGCTCCCAGCCTTCACCGACGTGCTGCTGCGCACGGCCAGCCTCGGCGGGCCACGCCCGGCGAGCGCGTACCTGCCCAAGGTGGGGTTTGGGTACCAGACCCTCAACAACTGCGGTCCGGCGGCGGTCGCCGCCGCAATGAACGCCTACGGGGTTCCGGCGGACCAGCGCACCTGGCAGGAGCGGCTGCGCCCCACCGGCGGGAACATGTCCACCGAGGCCGCCGGGGCGCTGCTCACCGAACTCGGCTTCGACGCCCCGGCGCTGCGCGGCGGCACCATCGAGGCGGTGAAGCGGCACGTGGCCGACGGCCACCCGGTGATCGTCCTCCAGTACCACAGCGTCCTTGGCAAGCCCCCACACTTCCGGGTCGTGCGCGGGTACGACGACACCCAGGGGATCCTGATCATGAGCGATTCCCTGAGCGGCCCGAACGTCGCCCTGACCGAACGCGACTTCGATCTGCTGTGGAACACCCAGGGCCGCCAGTACCTCCCGGTGGAGCCGCCACAGGGCTGACCTAAGCCGCCGAGACGTCCAGACCTCGCTCGCTCTGGCCACCCGGTCCTGCATGGGGAGGTTCGGCAGGCCGAATCCAAGGCTGCTTCAAGGCCCTCTCAACCTCACCCGCTGATATAACCGGGACATCTTAAGCCGCGGTCTTGCCTACCCTGAGGAGCAGTGGCTCCTGTCCGCCGACTCCTTTCGCCCCGGAGGCCCCATGAGCACCTCGAACCACGTTCTCGCGCTTGTCAAAAGCCACGTCGACCGGGACGACCAACAGTTCCTGTCGGTGGCCTTGCAGGTCGCGGCGCGTGAGGCGCGGCAGGGACACGGGAACGTCGCGCAGGAACTCAGGAAGCTGATCGACCTCGCCCGCTCGAGAGAAGGGCTCGCGCCGCCAGCCTCCCCCTCGCCGCTGGTGTTCCAGCCCCTCCAGCCCAAGGGCGAACTGGCCTCCCTGCTGTCGGTGTCGCACCCACGCCAGCGCCTGAAGGACCTCGTCTTACCCGACGAGACCGCCGGGCGCCTGGAGCGGGTCATCCACGAGTATGTTCAGCAAGAACGGCTGCGGGCCTTCGGGCTGACCCCCCGGCGCAAGATTCTGATGATCGGTCCGCCCGGCAGTGGCAAGACGATGACCGCGCACGCCCTCGCCGGCGAACTGGGTCTGCCGCTCCTGACCCTGCTGCTCGAGGGCGTGATCACGAAATTCATGGGGGAAACGGCGGCGAAGCTGCGCACGGTCTTCGAGGCGATGGGCACGATGAGGGGCGTCTACTTCTTCGACGAGTTCGATGCCATCGGTGCGAGGCGCAGTGCGGGCAACGACGTCGGGGAGATCCGGCGGGTCCTGAACTCGTTCCTCCAACTCCTGGAACAGGACACCTCCACGAGCCTGATCGTCGCGGCCACCAACCACCCGGAACTCCTCGACCCCGCCCTGTTCCGCCGCTTCGACGACGTGATCGAGTACCATCTGCCCACCCCGGCCGTCATCACACGCCTCCTCAAAAACCGGCTGGCCCGGTTCGCGCCGCCGAAGTTCAACTGGCCGAAAGCTGCCGCCGCCGCCGAGGGGCTGAGTCACGCCGAGGTCACCCGGGCGGCAGAAGAGGCCGCGAAAACGGCCATCCTCGGCGGCCGCGAGCAGATCGGGGCCACAGAGCTGCTCGCGGCGATTGAGGAACGCAAACTCGCCCGCCGATGACGTGCTTAGCCGCTAACATGCGGGGCAATCCGCATGGCTGAACCGCAACGCGATCTGAAGCACCTCTACCTGGAGGGTCGTGGACAGGCCACCCGGTACGAGGTCCAGGGCAATGTCAGGGCACATGTCACGCCACGTGACGACCGCGCCGCGCACGCGGCGGCCCTGGCGAGTCAACTGGCGCTGGCGAGGCAGGCGCTGACGCTCCTGCCCAGGGACCCCGCGTTCCCTGACGGGCCGCAGGGGCAGTACCTCGACTTCGAACTCACGGGGCGTGACGCGGACCGGGCCCTCCTGCAACGCTTGGAGGAGCGGCGGCAGGGCATCGAGGTGGCTTCGGTCCGGCGCGACCCGGCCACGGGCCGCGTGATCGCGACGGTCGTCGTTCCAGAGCCGGCGGCCGAGACCTACGACCGGCGCATTCACGAGTACGCCAGCCAGGACACCCCCCAGGGGAAGCCCAGACGAGCGTCCCTGGTGACGAACATCGAGGGGATCCGGCACGCCGCTCTGCGCTCCATCTTTGTTGGCGACGCCTCGGCCTTACCCGGGCCGAGCGCCCCCGTGTGGTGGGAGGTCTGGGTGCGCCAGGGTACCGCCGAGGAGTTCCGGCGGATCGCCCGGCGGGTGGAGCTGACGGTCGCCGAGGAGAGCCTGACCTTTCCGGACCGGGAGGTGCTGCTCGTGCACGGGTCCTTTGACGCGCTCAGCCGGGTGTTCCTGCACACCGTGGTGATGGCGGAGTTGCGTCTGTCCCGGGATACGCCCGACGTGTTCGTACGGATGGAGAATGCCGAACAGGCCCAGTGGGTAGACGAGGCCGCGGCGCGTCTTCAACCCCCCGACGCGTCGGTGCAGACGTCCGTCCTGCTGCTCGACAGCGGCGTCACGCAGCCCCATCCCCTGATCGCCACCCACCTGCATCCGAACGACTGGCAGGCGTGGCAGCCCCTCTGGGGGCCGGACGACTCCGGGTGGGATGGGCACGGCACGGCCATGTCCGGGCTGATCCTGCACGGGGACGTCCTCGCCTTCCTGCTGTCGAGCGCGGCGGCGCGGCTCAACCACCGCTTGGAATCGGTCAAGATCCTCCCCCCGGCCGGGCACAACCCCCATCACCTCTACGGGCGCATCACGCAGGACGCGGTGCGGCAGATGGAGGCGACCAACCCAGAGCGGCAGCGCGTCCTCTGTCTGGCCGTGACCGCGACCCTGGACGTCAACCGGGGCCGCCCCACCGCCTGGTCCGCCGCCCTCGACCAGTTGACGTCCGGCGGCGGTGACGAACCCCAACGCCTCGCGGTGGTGGCGGCCGGGAACAACACCCCGGCGGTCACCGATCTGCTGGGGGACTACCTGGGATCGGCCGACACCGCCCAGGTGCACAGCCCCGCGCAGGCGTGGAACGTCCTGACGGTGGGGGCGTACACGGACAAAACCAACCTGCTCGACCCGCAGTACGGGGGATGGTGGCCGGTGGCGCCGGGTGGGGACCTGTCCCCGACGAGCAGCACCTCCGTGCTCTGGCAGGAGCAGTGGCCCATCAAGCCGGAGGTCGTGATGGAGGGCGGCAACCTGATCGTGAATGGGGGCACCTTCGATGCCAAGCACCCCGACGTCCGGCTGCTCACCACGGATTTCGACCTGACGACGGGGCATTTGCGCGACTTCGGCGACACGAGCGCGGCCGCCGCATTGGGGGCACGGATGGCGGCCCAACTCGCGGCGGAGTTTCCCCAGTACTGGCCGGAGACGATCCGGGCGCTGATGGTGCATTCGGCCGAGTGGACGCCCGCCATGCAAGCGCGCCTGACCGGTTCCCGTCGCCTGGATGTCCGGAACCTGCTCCGCCGGTACGGGTACGGCGTCCCCCAGCTGGAGCGGGCCCGCCGGAGCGCGCAGAACGACCTCACGCTGGTCATTCAGGATGTCCTGCGCCCGTTCGAGGCGGTGGACAGCCGGACCCGGATGAACGAGATGCACCTGCACCGCTTCCCGTGGTCGGCCATCGACACGGCGGCGCTGGAGGGCCTGGACCTCGAGATGCGCGTCACGCTGTCGTACTTCGTGGAACCCAACCCGAGTGAGCGCGGCTACGCCCAGCGGTTCCGCTACGCCTCGCACGGGCTGAGGTTCGCGGTGAAAGGCCCGCTGGAGACCGAGGCGGACTTCAAGGCTCGCATTCAGCGTGAGAGCCTGCCCAACGAGGGGAGCAGCATCCGGGACGCGGGCAACGACCACTGGGAGTTCGGCCCAAGGCTCCGGACCTCAGGTTCTATCCACTCGGATCGCTGGCGTGGTGACATCGCGACGCTGCAAGCCTGCGAGGCGGTGCTGGTTTACCCCGTGAGCGGCTGGTGGCGTGAGAAACGAGGCGGCTCTCCGCCCTACGTGGACCGTGACGCGCGGTATGCCCTGATCGTGAGCCTGCGGGCCCTGGAGGCGGACGTTGATATCTACACGCCTATCGCCACGGCCCTGAGCATTCCGATCCGCACGACGGTGTGACGGCTGGGAACAGGGAGAGGAGGACTGTTCACCCCGCACGGTCGGGAATGAGCGAGTCGCCTCCCTGGCCGGACCACACCGGAGGGTCGTTGTCCTTCGGGATGGAGGGGACAGCCGGGGTACGGCTGTGCTCTCACCCCAGTTCGGACCGCCCACCTGGAGGAGTTCGGGGACAACGGGCACTCTGCCAGGGCAGGGAATCCCTGAGGGGCGTGTTCCGCCGACCTCCGGAGGGCCGGAGCGCTCCTTCTGGAGGGTTCAACCCTCGATAAGACCGTTTTCGAGAGCAACCTGGTCCTCGTCCAGTTCTGCTGCCCGGCCTTCGTCTACCACCCGCTGGATGCTGCGGCGGCGGTCTTCCTGCGTGTCCTGTGCGGACGGCGCGGCAGCCCCGCATGAGGTCCACCGGCCAGCGGTCTCAAGGGTGGCTGAAGCTGGCCGATGACGCCCGCCTGGGAGTATGCCCCCGACGGACGCCGGGCCGGGCGTCTCCTCTCCCCATCAGTCGGTCGAGGAACTCGGCTTGGTCACAGGACTCGTCGTGCCGCGGGAGAGGAGCGACACGGCGGCCAGGATGACCAGCGCCAGCAGGCCGCCGTACAGGAAGGCGTGGTCCGCGAAGCGCGCGCTCAGGAGGCTCGCCACCGGGTACGCGAAGGCCCACCACAGGTGACTCCACGCGAAGTGCGCCCCGTACACCCGCCCCTGAGCGGCCTCCTCGGTGCGCTCGGCCAGCAGCGTCTCGGCGGGCAGGTTCACCCAGTTCTGCCCCACCCCCGCCACCAGCCACAACGCCATCAGCGGCGCCAGACCCACCCCGTCCCCCGGAAGGATGGCCAGCGAGGTCAGCAGCGCCCCCACCAGGATGAAGGTCGTCCTCGGCACGCGCCGCCCCGCTGCCCCCACCGCCAGCGAGGCGACCGTGGCCCCCAGGCCGTAGAGCGCCATCACCCAGCCGTACTGCGCCTCCCCCAGGTTCAATCCCCCCTGCACCCGCACCACTGTCACCACCAGGATCAGCGCGCCCGCGACCGCCGCCACCAGTTCCATCAAGAGCGCGAAGCGGATCGGCGCGTCCCGCCACAACCGGGCCGTGCCGTCCCGCACGTCCGCGAGGGTGCTGCGCTCCACTGTGCCCCGCCCCGCCCGCAGGCTGGGCAGGGTCAGCACCAGCAGGCCCGCCAGCACGAAGGACGCCGCGTCGAAGAAGAACAGCTCACGCCCGCCCACGAACGCGGCCAGGACCCCGGCCAGCCCGGGGCCGACGATGCCCAGCAACTCGGTCGTCGCACTGGAAAGGGCGAAGGCGGGACCCGCATCCTCGCGCCCGACCACGAGGGGCACGGTGGCCTGGTTGGTGGGGGTGAAGAAGGCGGTGAGGCTGTTGAGGACGAACATCAGCACGTAGACCTGCCACACCTCGCCCACGAAGGGCATCAGGCCGATCACGACCGCGCGGGCGAAGTGGCAGCCCGCCAGGATCGTCCGGCGCTCCAGACGGTCGGCGAGCACCCCGGCGAGCGGGGAGAACAGCACGAAGGCCGTCACGCGCAGGGTGAGGGCCGTACCCAGCACGACCGCGGCGTTCTTCTCGGCGAGCTGGTAGGCGAGCAGGGCGAGCGCGACCCAGGTGAAGGCGTCGCCGATCTGGCTGATCGTCTGGGCGGCGTAGAGCCGGGCGAAACGGGGGTTGCGCAGCGCGGAGAACGGGACCAGGGCGTTCACTGGACGCTTCCCTTCACCGTCTCTGCGGCGGGGTGGTCGGGCAGGCCGAGGCGCTCGTGCTGGGCGTGGGAGAAAGCCTCCTGCAAGAGGCGGGCGACGTGCCCGTCGGCGAGGTGGTAGTACACACTGGTCGTCTCGCGGCGGGTCCTGACGAGTTCGGCGCTGCGCAGCAGGGCGAGGTGGCGGCTGGCGGTGCTCTGGGGCACGCCCAGGGCCTCGACAAGTTGGCCGACGTTGCGCTCGCCGTCCCGCAGCAGCAGCAGCAGTTGAACCCGCAGGGGCTCGGACAGGGCCTTGAAGACTTCGGTGACCCGGCTCAGGTCCTCCGGATGGGCCTGGGTGGGGATGGCGTGGCGGTGCATGGTGCTATCCTAGCATCCGTGTTTCCGAATATCCGCAAACTAGAAAGCCACTCGGTCACGGTTCGTGTGCTTCCCGATCAAATCACGGGGCCAGTCGTCTCCAGCGACGACCCGCGCCTGCCGGTCGGCACGCCGGTGGGACTGCGGCTGGCCGACTTCGAGGGCATCTCCGAGCCGAGCGCCACGGTGGGGGGGGTGATCCTTCCCATCGTGGTGCTCGCGCTCGACCGCCTTCCCGACGGGAGCCAGGACGTGACTTTCGAGCTGTTGGAGGTGTCCCCTTCCTTCTTGGGATCGGGTGGGGACATTCCTGAGAACCCGGGTCCGTGACTGGTCTCTTCCCGGTCCGCGACGCCAGCCCGTTCAACGTGGGGCTCCAACCCTCACGGACCAGAGGCCTGGCTCACTCGGTCCGCCCGGGTGAACACCTCGGCTGGTGGACTCCCCTTCTCGAGGACCAGGAACCGTGTGGGCTGAGGGGTTGACCCTGGGGAACGCCGGGAGTGTGGGCGCGAACTTCCAGACAACCCCAGCCGGGTTACACGAACTTAACAGCTCGCGCCTAGCCTTGCGGCAGGAGGAGGTGGAGATGAACTGCCAACAACCCATCCCCGTGCCCACGACCACCCAGGGCACGGCCGTGACTCATTCCGGCGCCACGCCAGGCCGCGTCCCTGCTGGTGCCCACCGGCGGCTGCCGGCCCGGACGCTTCAAGCCCGGTCCGTCCGCTGGGATTTCGCCCTGATCTGCTCCCCCATCCGGGGTGAGGGCGCGACGCCAGGTTCCCGACACGTCGTGCCCAGACCCTGGACTCCCGGCGGCAGGAATCCCTGGATGATCGCGGGCGACACCCTCGAGAACCGGATGGAGGGGTGAGGGGCCGGTCCGTTCCATTGGCCCGCGTCTGCGCCGCGCCCAAGTTCCGGGGGCGGGCATGACTCCTGCCGCGACCGGTTGGGCGACCATCGACGTCATCCTCGCGGTGTGGTTCGGGCTGACCGCGCTGGCGACGGTCTACGTCGCCTGGGACGCCTTCACCCGCAACCCGGAGATGAAGGTGATGCGGTGGGGCTGGCTGCTCGTCACCCTCTACACCGGCCCGGTGGGCGCGGCGCTGTACGTCCTGTCGTGCCAGGAGCCCAGCCCGGGTACCCACGAGGCCTTCGTCCAGCCGCTGTGGAAGCAGAGCGTGGGTTCCACCATCCATTGCCTGGCGGGGGACGCGACGGGCATCATCGTGGCCGCCGCGATCACCATGACCCTGGGCCTCCCGATGTGGCTGGACGTGATCAGCGAGTACGTGTTCGGCTTCCTGTTCGGGCTGCTGATCTTCCAGGCGCTCTTCATGCGGGACATGCTGGGCGGCTCGTACCTGAGGGCCGTGCGCCGCTCCTTCCTGCCGGAGTGGGTGTCGATGAACGCGGTGATGGCGGGCATGGTGCCCGTGATGGTGATCCTGATGAGCCGCGACATGACCGCGATGGAGCCCACCTCGCCGCGCTTCTGGGGGGTGATGTCCCTGGCCACCCTGGTGGGCGGCGCGCTCGCGTACCCCGTCAACGTCTGGCTGGTGGCGAGCGGGCTCAAGCACGGGATGGGCACGGTACGGGCGCTAGGCCGGGGAGGACACGACCTCGCCACCGAGGAGCGCCTGATCGAGCACACCACCGGCGAGGTGCCCGCGCCCAATGCCGCCACCGCCCACCACTCCATGAAAGGCATGTGACATGAACGACCAGCAAAATCCTCGGGAGTCCACTTCGTCCCCGGACCACGGCGGTATGGACATGACTCCTAAAGTGTCACGCCCCCAGATCGCGGCCGTGACCATCCTGAGCGTGCTCGCCCTGGCAGCGGGCGTCGGCCTGGCCGCGGCATTCGGCGACCTGAACATGAGTGCCCGCGGGATGAACATGACGGGCGAGGGCATGCCCGGGATGAACATGGGCAGCGGCGGCACGGACATGAGTGGGAACGCCTCCGGCACCCAGAACATGCCCGGCATGAACATGGGCGGGGGCAACACGAACACGGGCGCGGCCGCCCCGGCGCCGACCCCCGTGGGCGAGCTGCCTGACACGCCCCTCCAGACGCCCACCCGGATGGGCGACCTGGTGATGCCGCCCGGCATGATCATGACGAAGACGATGAACATGGAGGCGATGCGGGACATGGCCGCGGTGGACCTCACCCAGGTCCGGTTCACGGCCCCCGCGAGCGCCCGGGGAGACCAGACCCTCGCGCCGCAGGTGGTGGGCGGGGTGAAGGTGTTCAACTTCGAGACCTCGCTGATCCGCTGGAACATCCTGAAGGGCGTGCAGGTGGCGGCCTACGCCGTGAACCGCCAGGTGCCGGGGCCGCGCCTCCAGCTCACCCAGGGGGACCGGGTCCGGATCAACGTGAAGAACAACCTGCCGGAGAGCACGACGATCCACTGGCACGGCCTGATCGTGCCGAACAACATGGACGGACCGGCGGACGTGACCCAGAAGCCCATTGCACCCGGCGAGACCTTCACGTACGAGTTCACAGTGAACCAGGCCGGCACGTACTTCTACCACTCACACAAGAACCCCGACCGCCAGCAGGGCCTGGGGCTGTACGGGGCGCTCCTGGTGGCCCCGAGGGGCGGGGTGGCCCAGCCGCAGGCCGACATCGACTACCCCCTGCAACTTCAGGAATGGCTTCAGCGCGACGGCTACACCTTCCCGGCGATGATCATGGAGGGCGCGCTGCCCAACTTCTTCACCATCAACGGCAAGGCGTACCCGGAAACCGACATCATCCGCATGCGGGTGGGGCAGACCGTGAGGCTGCGGTTCGTGGGCAGCAACAACAACTTCGTGCATCCAATGCACGTGCACGGCGGCCCTTTCGAGGTCGTGGCCCGGGACGGCGAGACCCTCAGGGAGAGCGCGCGTTACCTCGCCGATACCGTGAACGTCGGCCCCGGCCAGCGGTACGACGTGATCTGGAAGGCCCGGGAGAAGGGGATCTGGCTGATCCACTGCCACATCCCGCACCACACCACCAACGACAACGTCGAGGAGCAGGGGGGCGGGGGGCTGACCATGCGAATTCAGGTCACGTGACCATGACCGCGACATCATCTGTCAGGCTATTTCGGACCAGGGAATTGGGCTTTGTTGTGTCGGTCAGGTCGAGCACCAGGAGAAGTTGTCCCGCCCATACAGGACGGCTATTCTGCACTGCATGATTCGCCGCGCCCTGCTGCTGGCTGCCGTACTCCTGTCGGGCGTGGGAGGAGCCTACACGGTCAAACCCGGCGACACCCTGTACAGCCTCGCGCGGGCCAACGGGACGACCGTGGCCGAACTCGTGCGGCTCAACGGCCTGACGGGCACGGCGCTCGCGGTGGGGCAGACGCTCCGCCTGCCCGGGGAGGAGGCCTCCTCTCCCGCCGTCCCCACCCCCGAGCCCTCTTCCCGGCCCGGGGCGGCACTCCAACTCGGCGGTCTGACCGTCACTGCCCCCGCCTCGCTGCGAATGGGGGACCCGTTCGTCCTGCGCCTCAGTGGCCCGAGGGCGGCCGAGGCCAGCGTGCGGTTTCCCAGCGAGGTCGGGGAGGACGTCCGGCTGCCCGGCGAGGCCCTGACCCCGGTTCCGGCGGGAGGCGGGCGCCTCGTGCTCGGGCGGGTGGTGCTGGGCAAGACCACCCCGGTCGTGTACGAGATCCGGGTGGGGTCGGACGTGCTGCGCGGCCGCATCCCGGTGACCGGATTGACCCAGGCGATCCAGCGCCTGAATCTGCCGCCCCGCATCGCGGGCAAGCTCGAGGATCCAGCCCGCAAGGCAGAAGACGCCGCCGTCGAACAGGCGTACGCGCGGCGGACCCCCCAGGTCTGGTCGCGAACCTTCCAGCCCGCCGCGAAGGTCCGCGCGCAGAGCAGCGCCTTCGGGCAGCCGCGGACCTACGTGGCGGGTGGGCCGGTCCTGTACCACTACGGCACAGACTACCCGGCCCCGGCCGGGACCCCGGTGCTGGCAGTCAACGACGGGACGGTCGTGATGGCCGGCATGTACCCCGTGCGCGGCGGGCTGGTGGTGATCGACCACGGCGCGGGGCTGACCAGTATGTACTTCCACCAGAGCCGGGTCACGGTGAATGTCGGGCAACAGGTTACGCGGGGACAGAAGGTCGGTGAGGTCGGCAGCACCGGGCTGAGCACCGGTGCTCACCTGCATTTGGAGATGCGGGTGCGGGGTGAGGCCACTGACCCGGCGAAGTGGATGAGTCGGGTCTGGCCCAAATGACGGGGTGGCGCTTGTGCAAGTCGAATGGCCCGGTACTTTGAAACCACGCCCTCCTGGTACGTGTCTCCCTGGCTTCTCAGGTGACTTCGCGTCCCTCCTGTCGGACCATGGCGAGCAGCATTGGCCCATGAGAGGACGAAGGCAGAGAGCGATGTCCCCTCCGAGTTTCGGGATGAGTTGCGCTTCTCACGCTGGATGCCAAGGCACTCTACGTGACGAGGGCAGCGGCGGGAGGGAACTGGGTCTCCCTAGCTTTTGGTGACGCGGGCCGCCGGGCGTTGGGCCTGGTGCAGCACCCTCGCCTTGAGCAGGTCGAGGCCCGCTCGCCCGTACATGCCCCGCTTAATGGTCTTGAGGCGGTTGACCTGCCCCTCCACCTGCCCATTGCTGTACGTGGTCTCCAACGCCGCCCTCACCGCATCGAAGTCCCGGTCGAGTCCCACCGCGAAGGCACGAAGTTCTCTGATGTCACTCTGTTCCAGGTCGCTCAGCCAGCCCCGTAGGGGCTGGGCTTCGTGTCCCCTCAGCAGCGTCCAGCCCATCGTCAGTAGCCGTTCCACCTGCACGAACTCGGGCGTTGTTGCTCGACCTGCTTCTAACAGCGCGCCTACTTCCGGCGCGCGAATAGTGCTGGGGACCAACACGGCCCAGGAGAGCGTTCGAGGTGAGGGACAGACGGCACGGCGGTGTCCGGCGCTGCCTGATGTGCGGAGGTGCCGACAGAACTCACGGACGGCGGTATAGCCGCCCGGGTACCCCCGCTCCCGCAATTCTTGGTGCAACGCCACCGCGTTGCACCTGCCCGCCGCCCATTGCGCGGTCAGCCACTCCCGATACGGCGCGACCACGTGGTGGCGCGGTGGCCGCGCCGCGGTGCCGGGGTGCTGCTCGAACTGAGCATACTTCCTGACCGTACCGATGGCGACCCCCGTCTCTCGGGCGGTCTGCTTGACCGAGCTCCCCTCGGCCAACAGGCGCTTGACCGCCTCGAAGCACTGCCGCTTGTGGGCGGAAGGGGGATGAGCCTGGAGTTGAGCGGTGGGCTCGTCCGCCCTTTCGTCCTCGACCACTCGAAGTGGTGGAGGGTCGGGCGCTGCAAGAGTCTTGCGCAACGCAGTGAAGGTCGAGTGCGTGCGCTGGAAATAGCGTTCGAGGGTTTCGCGCAGGTTCTTCAACAAGTGCCAACGGTCGGCCACCTGCTGCGCTTGGGGCGCCCCTCGCAGGGCCCCTTCCTGATAGGCCCCGCCGCGGTCGCGGGTGATGACTTCGATCTCGGGGTGGCTCGTGAGCCACCCTGCCAAGGTGTCCGCTTCCCGGTCCGGCAATAGGTCCACCACGCAGTGCCGTTCCAGATCGACCAGGATGGTGCCGTACGTCTTCCCCTTACACCACGCCCAGTCGTCGATCCCCAGATGCCGAACCGAGACGACGCCCTGCACGAGGGACGGACGCCGGACTCCAGCAAGCAGGGTGTCGGCACTCACCGGACAGCCACAGAGCCCGAGAACGCGGGCCGCACTTTCGGCGCCCACCTCCAGCGCGACCAGGTGGTTCTGGCGTTCCAGCCGGACCGTCTTGCGTCTCCAGGGGTAGGCCACCGAGGGCAGGCGCTCACAGAAGATGCGCTGCGCGCATCCCACGGTGTCGCAGAAGAACTTGCGGACGGTCAGACGTAAACGGACACGTCGCCCGAGCAGGGCGACGTCTTTGAGGATGCGGGTGTAGCGGCTGTGCCGATGGGATGAGGCTTGCCCACACGAGGGGCAGACACCTGAGGGTGCCCGACTTTCCAGGTCGAGCCACAGGACCTCGGGCTGCACAGTCGTGGCGCTCAGCGTCAGCAGCTCAGGGTCGGGGAGACAGGACTGGAGGTCCATGCCCTGAGTA
Source organism: Deinococcus aetherius (assembly GCF_025997855.1). Taxonomy (NCBI): domain Bacteria; kingdom Thermotogati; phylum Deinococcota; class Deinococci; order Deinococcales; family Deinococcaceae; genus Deinococcus; species Deinococcus aetherius. The sequence continues at coordinate 222,938 of NZ_AP026563.1, read as the reverse complement.
TTTGCACCCGGTGGCCCGCGTCACCAAAAGGTAGGGAGACCCAGGGAACTGAACCCGGAGGCAACCGTGGAGAGGCACGCGCGCAGGTGAGTCGTCATGGGTGTGCAGACCTCCGGCCTGCTGGATGTCCTGGCCCTCCGTGGGGATGTCTCCTCAAAAGGGCCTGCAAGGAGCTGTGATGGAGCCTTCCCTTGAACTCCGCTCTCCCCGCGCCGTGCCCTTGTGGCGGCGGCTCCTGCCGCCACTCCTCGCTGCCGCTGTCGTGGCGGTGCTGGGTGTGGCGCTCGTGAATCCGGCGCGGGACGCCACAACAGGAGGACCGCTCATCGGGAAATCGGCACCCCCACTCGTCTTGGAGAGCCTGGACGGAGGGCAGGTGAGCTTGGCCTCTCTCGAGGGCCGCCCGGTCGTGTTGAACTTCTGGGCGTCCTGGTGCGTTCCATGCCGTGAGGAAGCTCCTCTCTTCCGCGAACTTGGCGAACGCCAAACAGCAGGCACAGGGTTGGCCGTGCTCGGGGTGCTGTTCCAAGAGACGAAAGAGCAGAATGCCCTCGACTTTATCCGCGAGTTTGCCCTGGCCTACCCCTCCCTGCGTGACCCTCAATCCCAGGTGGCCATCAACTACGGCGTCGGCGGGATTCCTGAGACGTTCTTCATTGACCGGAGCGGCGTCATCCGGTACGTGGACCGTGGGGGGTTAACCCGGGAGCGGATGAACAGAGGCCTGGAGAAGATCGGTGTGGCCGGGTTGTAACAGTGAGCCTGCCCCAGTTTGTGGTCCAGCCTGAACCCCTCACGGCAGCCTAACCCGCCGAGCGGCGGGCGAACTCCTGCGGCGCCAGATGGTCCAGCGAGCTGTGCGGCCGGATCCCGTTGTAATCGCGTCTCCACACGCTCAAGATCAGTCGGGCCTGCGGCAAGCTCACGAACCAGTTCTGGTTCAAGCACTCGTCCCGAAAGCGTCCGTTGAAGGACTCGATGTAGGCGTTCTGCACGGGTTTTCCCGGGTCAATGAAGTGCCGCTCGATGCCCTGCTGATGTGCCCAGGCGTCCAGGGCACGGCTGGTGAACTCCGGCCCGTTGTCGCTGATCAGCACGTTCGGCTTGCCCCGTTCCTTGATCACTTCCCCCAGCAGACGGGCGACGGTGTCGCCCGTGATGGACGTGTCGGCGAAGCACACGATGCACTCGCGCGTGAAGTCGTCCACGACGTTCAGCACCCGGAAGCGCTGCCCGCTGGCAAGCTGATCGCTCACGAAATCGGTACTCCAGCGCTGATTGGCCGCGGTCGGGACTGTCGGCGGTGTACGGCGCTGCATGGTCCGCTTTCTGCGGGTCTTTTTCCTCACGGCGAGGTCGAGCGCCTTGTAAACGCGGTAGACCCGCTTGTGGTTGACCACCATTCCTTCGCGGCGCAGCAGCACCTCCAGTCGTCGGTATCCGAAACGGGGCCGCTCCTCTGCCAGCTTCTTCAGTCGTTCCCCCAACTGTTGGTCATTTTTGCGAGCCTGGTAGCGATGTGAAGAACGACCGAAGCCCAGGGCCCGACAGGCTCGTCGTTCGCTGACGCCGTGATGAGTCTGGAGGTAGCGCGCCGCTTCACGGCGCTGCACGGGCGCTACCACTTCTTTCCCACGACGTCCTTCAACATCGCGTTGTCGAGGGCCAGGTCGGCCACGAGCTTCTTCAGCCGGGCGTTTTCGTCCTCAAGCTGTTTGAGCCGCTTGGCATCATCGGTCTTGGGTTGGCGACCGTAAGTTGCCTTCCAGTACTGGATCGTCTTGCGGCTGATCCCAGTCGAGCGGCTCACCGCCGCAATGGTCTCCCCGTTCTCGACCCGCCCGAGCACTTCGAGGATCTTCTCTTCACTGTGCCGTTCTTTCCCCATACGCTCCCCCTGTTCTACCTGGGGTATCAGCGCTGGACCTCAAAACGGGGGCAATGTCAACAGGTGGCCTGTTCCCGCTGCCCGGTAAGCGACAGCTCCCGGCCTCCTTTGCCCTGATCCCATCCCAAGCGGGGAGGCAAAGACTTGTTCTTCCCGGGTGTGCCCTGGGCAGGTCAGCCCCAGCATGCCCGTTGTGCGATGGCGCTTGGGCAGAAGGCGGTAGCGGGACGCGACGATGGGAACCTCGCCTTTCGTGTTTGCCTTCCTCTCCTCATTGAAGGTGCGCGCTGTTCCTCCAGGTCATTTCGATGCCGCCTTCTGGGGAGGAGTGAAACCTGGGGGACGGACCAGGACGCGCCAGTTGAGCACAGCCTTGCCGCTGAGTCCCACGACGGACTCGCGGGCACAGTCGTACCTCGCGTTCGTCCTGCGGGTGATGGGCCACACCACCGCTGCCGCGCGCCCGGCGATGTCGCGCAGGGGCACTGGGCCGAAGAGGCGTGAGTCCTCGCTGCCGCCCGCCGTGCGGTTGTCACCCATCACGAAATATTGCCCGGCGGGCACGGTGATCTCCGGCTGGTCTTGGAGGATGCCCGCTCCGCTGGAGGTCGCGTTGTTCGCCAGGTCGCTCTGGGTGTCCCAGCAGCCCTGCTCCCGCCAGTAGTCGGTGGTCCAGCTCGAATCGAGCTTCACCCCATTCACGAAGACCTCGCCGCCCGAGACGCGCACTCGGTCACCGGGGAGGCCGATCAGGCGCTTGATTAGGGACGGCCGGTACGTCCACAGCCCCAATGCGCTCTTATGGAGATTGGGAATCTGCGCAGCGGCCTCGCGGGGCGGCTTGAAGATCAGGATGTCGCCGCGCTGGAAGTTGCCCACCCCCACCTTGTGCAGCCACGTCTCGTACTTGGGCACGAAGACCCGCTCCCGATCACGCAGGGTGGGCATCATGCTCACCCCGCTCACGCCGACAAGCGTGCCCAGGAACTGCGTGATCACCAGGGCGAACACGAGGGGTTCGAGGAGTTCCTTCCACAGCTTCCCTAGTGGCCCGAGCGTGGACTTGTTCATTCTGGTCATGCGGCTCCTTATCCCGACATGGGTCGGTGGGGCAGCGGTCTCGACTCGTGAAGGCCCCACAGTCCCAAAGGATCACTTCCGGAGGACCACGCCCGGGTCGCCTCGCGGATTGGTCCGCGAGGTGACCCGGGCGTGAGGTGCGCTTGGGCTTGAACACCTTGCCGCGGCGCAGTTCTTCCAGGGTGAGCAGAAGAGAGGGGAAGGACCCTTCAGGCTGCCCGGTCGAATAATGAGCCTCACCAGGCTGGAACGCTGCTGTCCACCGGCGTCAAGCGTGGGCCGACCGGGGCTGCGGGGCAGAACGCTCGAAACGGACCCGGTTGAGCAGCAGGGCGTTCACGGTGACGATCACGGTGCTGGCGCTCATCAGCAGCGCGGCCCACTCGGGTCGCAGCAGCACCCCGTAGGCGGGGTACAGCACGCCCGCCGCGAAGGGAATCGCCAGGACGTTGTAGATCGCGGCCCAGAAGAGGTTCTGCTTGATCTTGCCGCGCACCCGCCGCGCGAGGTCGATGCTGCCCGCCACGTCCGCCGGATTGTTCTTCACCAGCACCACGTCGGCGGTCTCCACGGCCACGTCGGTCCCGGCCCCGATGGCGATGCCCACGTCGGCCTGGGCGAGGGCGGGCGCGTCGTTCACGCCGTCCCCGACCATTGCGACCTTCCGGCCCTCGGCCTGCAGCGCCGCGATCTTCGCCGCCTTATCTCCCGGCAGCACCTCGGCGATCACGGTGTCCATTCCCAGCTCGCGGGCGACCGCCTCGGCCGTCCGCGCGTTGTCGCCGGTCAGCATCACCGTCTGGACCCCCGCGTCGTGCAGCGACCGGACCGCCTGCCGCGCGGTCTCCCGCACGGTGTCGGCCACGGCGATGACCCCGAGGGCCCGTCCATCCGCCGCCGCGTACATGGCGGTCTTGCCGTCCCGGGACAGGCGCTCCACCGCCTCGGGAAGGGTGTCGATGTTCACGCCCTCGCGCTCCATCAGCTTGCGGTTGCCCAGCAGCACCCGCCTCCCGGCGACGGTCGCCACCACGCCGTGACCGGGCACCGAGTCGAAGGTCTCAGGCTTCTGCACCTCCACGTTCCGGGCCCGGGCGCCCGCCACGATGGCCTCGGCCAGCGGGTGCTGGGAGGGCTGGTCCGCCGAGGCGGCCAAGCGCAGCAGTTCGCCCTCACTTGCCCCCGGCGCGGGCACGAGGTCGGTCAGGGCGGGCTTGCCTTCCGTCAACGTGCCGGTCTTGTCGAACACGACGGTGTTCACGCCCGCAGTGGCCTCCAGGGCCGCAGCGTTCTTGAACAGCACCCCTTCCCGTGCGCCCTTGCCCACGCCCACGGTGATCGCGGTCGGGGTGGCGAGCGCCAGGGCGTCCGGGCAGGCGATCACGATGGCCGACACGGCCGCCGTCAGCGCGAAGACCACCCCCTCGCCGCCCAGGAAATACCACGCGAGGAAGGCGATCAGTCCCGAACCCAGGGCGACGAAGACCAGGTACTTCCCGGCGGTGTCCGCCAACCGCTGGGCCGGGGCCTTGCTCGCCTGCGCGTTTTGCACCATCTGCACGATGCGCGAGAGGGCAGTGTCAGCACCCACCGCCGTCGCCCGGAAGGTGAAGGCGCCGTTCTGGTTGACGGTCCCGCCCGTGACCCGCGCCCCGGGGTTCTTGGCCACCGGGATGGGCTCGCCCGTGATCATGCTCTCGTCCACGTAGGAACTGCCCCCCACCACCTCGCCGTCCACCGGCACCCGGTCCCCGGGGCGCACCGCGATCTCGTCGCCGACCACGACCTGTTCGAGGGGGAGTTCAACTTCCTGCCCGTTGCGCACCACCCGCGCCGTCGAGGGGGCCAACTTCAGCAGGGCCTCCACCGCCCGCCCGGTGGCGAAGCGCGAGCGCATCTCCAGCCAGTGCCCCAGCAGGGAGAGGCTGGTAAGCATCGCGGCGGCCTCGAAGAAGACCTCACGGCCCCCCAGGAACAGGGTCGCGTACACCGAGAAGAGCCAGGAGACCAGGATGCCCGTGGCGATCAGGGTCATCATGTTCGCCTCGCCGCGTCTGAGCGCCCGCCACGCCGCGCTGATGAAGGGCCAGCCGCCCCACCACACGACCGGGGTGGACAGCAGCAGGCCGAACCAGGCCATGCTCAGGCCGAAGGGGGGCGGGGCGGTGAAGCCGAGGGTCTCCCCGATGGGCGAGTACAGCACCAGCGGCACCGTCAGGACGAGCGAGATTACGAAGCGGCGCAACATGTCGCCGACCATGTCCGCCCCGTGCCCGGCGTGCTCGTCGTGCCCCATCTGCGCGTGCGCACCCTGCCCGCCGTGGGTCGTCGCGCCGTGATCGTGGGCCACAGGTGCTGCGCCGCCGGCCATCATGGCGGCGTGGTCGTGCCCGCCGTGAGGCCCCTCGCGCGTGTCCTGGCCGCGGGGCGTCATGGCGCCTTGATCATGAACGGCAGGCGTCGAGGCGCTGGCCATCGTGGCCGCGTGGTCATGCCCGGCGTGACCCATCCCGGAGCGTGCATGCTGTCCGCCGTTGGTCATTCCGCCGTGAGCGTGTTCCGCAGAGGTCGCCCCGTGGGACATCAGGGCGGCGTGATCGTGCCCAGGGTGTTCGTGCCCGACCCTGGGATGTCCCGGCTGCACGGCGGAGGGCGCGCAATCCTCGCACTCGCAGTCGTACCCGGCGTCATGCAGGCGGCGGCGCAACTCGGCCTCGGTCACGACCCCGGGGTCGTAGCCGAGGTGGGCGACGGCGCGGGTACGGTCGATGTGCACGCTCTGCACACCTTCGATGTTGGAGAAGCTCCGTTCGAGGTCGGCGAATTCCGAGCCGTCGTAGCAGTTCCGGAAGGCCACTTCCAGAACATTGGAGGTCGGCACCGTCCCCCCCGTCTGGCGGTGGTGGTGCGTCTCGTGGTGTCGCGTCATGTTTTCCCTGCCTTCCCGCTCACCCGCTCACGGCGTGGTCGCTCGTTTCCGTGAAGGTAAGCGGCGAGTGTTCAGTCTCTGTAAAACCTGCTGGCGCATGAAGCGTCAGCCAAGGAGGCGTTGGAGCTCGGGCCGTTGATCGGCGAAGGTGCCAAAGAAGAACTGGTTGCCGACCACGGTGATGGGAGCGACGCGCACGCCGTACCGGGCCTTGGCCTGGTCGGCGACGGCTGGATCGGTGAGGTCCCGCTCCGTGTAGGCGATACCGTGCTGATTGAGCCAGACCTTGAGGGCTTGACAATCCGGACAGGTGGGCGTGGTGTACAGCAGGATGGGTGGAGTGGTCATGGGGCTCCAATGGCGCAAAAGGGAGGAGGTGGAGATTCGCTCCGCTCGGGCAGAAGGAATGGGGGGTCACGGCCCTGAGGTCCTGGAAGGATCCGATCCAGCGAGGGCCAGCTTCCCCAACGCTTCGCCTTGTGGTTCTCAGGGAACGTTGGATGCGTTCCAGCCGGTTTGGGTCCTTCGCCAGACCATGACCGCCGCTGGTCAAAGGTGTTCAGTTCGCTCTACCCCAAAGCGGAACCTCCCGACCCAACCTTATATCCCCCCGGGGAGGGTGTCAAGATGAGAGGGCCGTTATAGGAGCCCCCTCCAGAAATTTTTAGTTTTGCCTGCCGTGATGGTCGATGCCAGGTTAGTTTAAATATGTGTTATCCCCCCTGGGGGATAGGGAGGATGAGCTCAGTCCGGCCCTGGGGTGGGTAGGTCTTGTGCCGAGGTGGTAGGTCCTGGGGAAGCGTCGTCCCGGGAGGACCGGACCAGTCCCCACGCTCGGACATTCCCATGAACCCAGGACCCAGGGCCGTGCTCGACCGACCCCGGGGGTGAATGGAGGAAGTTCCGGACCCTACAGAAGAGTCCTAGCCGCCCAGCCTCAGGCCGCGCGCAGGACCTGCCTCTCGCCGTGGGCCTCTACAGTGTTCGGGCGATGGCCTCCACCGCCCGCAACCCCTGGCCGAAGCGGGCCATCGCCTCCCGGTGCCGCTCCAGCTCGCTGTAGGGCAGGTAACGCATGTTCAGGTGCGACACGGCCTGGAAGGCCGGACGCCGCAATTGGTCGCGCACGTCGGCCTCGCGTCCATCGGGGGCCACCAGATAGAGGCCCTGGACTGCCCGCTCGGGGGCGCCCAGGGCCAGGTCGAGCATCCGCACGATGCCCGAGTAGATCGAGGTCGTGTGCTCCACCTCGAAGGCCGCCGCCGGGGCGAGCGTCCCGCACTCGAACCACACCACGTCGATGAGCCTGACCGCGTCTGCCCCGGGCGTGCCTGCGATGCCTGGGGGCAGGGTGTCGAGGCACCCGTCCCCCAGGCGCCCTCCCTCGTAGGTCCGTGAGCGGTCGTTGGCGGCGATCCACACGTCGAAGCCCAGCGCCCGGCCCAGGTCGCGTAGCCAGCCCTGCACCTCGGTGTGGGTGCGGTCCCCCTCCCGCGCCGTGGCGAGCGCCTTGCTGGCGCTGGCCGACTCCTCGCGCACCCGCGCCAGGTCCGCCTGCCAGGCGCTCATCGCCGCCCCGTCATCTTCACGGGGCGGGGGCGTGTACCGCCCGCTGCCCAGATCGAACAATAGCCCCGCGACAGCGCCGAGGTCGTTGGACAGCAGGCCCCGGTGCGCCTCGTTCAGCCGCAGCATCCCCTCCCGCAGCGCCAGGTACTCCTCCCACTTCCCGAGCTTGACCTTGGCCCCAGTGAGGGCGTTGTACCCGTTCACGATGGCGGTGTTGAAGGGTGGCATGTGAGTGGGGTGCAGGAAGTACAGCAGATTCGCGGCGGCGGGGCCCAGGCCCTTGATCGCCCGGCGGTCGAGGTCGCGGATGGCGCGGATCAGGTCGTCACTGCCCGTGCAGCAGGCGCAGGTGTCGAGGAAGCGCCCGAAGGCCTTCTGGTTGTCTGGGCTCTCGTAGATGTCGGGGATACGCAGCTTGGGCTTCCACAGGAAGGCATGGTCGGCGCCCTTAAACATCTGGCGTTGCTCAGCGATGGAGTGCACCACCGTCTCCAGGGAGGAGCCCCGGTACTGGGTGCCGAAGGTATCCGCCTCGATCTCCTTGACCACCGTCTGCAACCCCCGGCGGATCGAACGGAAGTTCTTGAGGCGCTCCTCCCACAGGAACCAGGTGCGGTAGGTGGCGCCGGGGTCGTCTCGCCAGTGCCGGATCAGGGTGTCGAGCGTCTGCATGGGGATGGTGTAGCACAGGAGCACCCGGTTGCCAGACTCATCTGGGAGCAGAGAGGGAGGCCTTCCGCTGCACCTTCTCTGAGGTTGCAGGCCAAGATGACGCGCGCTTCATGCCGTGGCCGCAGGGTTTCATGGTCGACTTCCTGGAGAGCTGTACGAACGTCGATGGATAACCAAATAGAGCGGCCACTCACCCGGTGGCCGCCCTTTGTGCCGAGACCGTTACTGGCGGTGCTCGGGGTGGGGGTCCTCACTCAGCCACTGCTGATGCACCTGCTCGTGGTTGAGCTTCAGGTGCACATGCTGGTCCACGTGATCCACCGCGCTCAGCGGCAACCAGTGATGCGTCCCGGAGTCGTCCTTGGTCAGCTTGATGTACTCGCCGTCAAGGCGGTCCACCTCGCCGTGCTGATGTCCGTCCGCGCACATCACCGGCATGTGCTCCTGAATCTGTGACTCCATCGTCATGATCCTGCCTCCTTGGGCCGGCGTCCATCCGCTGGGGAGACCAGCGGCCTCGCGGCCCGCGAGCAATCCTACACCTTTTTACCTCGACGTATGAGTGGACATTCAGGTATAGTGGGGGCATGACGTCCTCAGACCCCAACACGCCCCGTTCCCGCCTGGAATACTTCGTGGACGGGATGGACTGCGCGAGCTGCGTGCAGAAAGTCGAACGCATGATCGAGCGCCTCCCCGGCGCGGACAGCGTGAAGACCAGCTTCAACAAACAGACCCTCGAACTGGAACTGGACGAGTCCCGCACGCCCCGGACGCAATTGGAGGAGAACCTGCGCGCCCTGGGGTACAGCCCCAGCCCCCTACGACCGGCTGCTGCGCCCACCCTGCCCGTCGCGGCTCAACTCGAATACTTCGTGGACGGGATGGATTGTGCAAGCTGCGTGCAGAAGGTCGAGCGGATGGTTGCCACGCTGCCGGGCACTGGGGACGTGAAGACCAGCTTCAACAAGCAGACCCTGGCCCTGGCGCTCAACGAGGCGCAGACGCCGCGGGCGACCCTGGAGAGCAACCTCAGGGCCCTGGGGTACGTGCCCTCGCTGCTGGGTGGGGTGCCCACGCCTGCCCCAGCTCATGACGACCACGATCATCACGATCACAGCGGCCACGACCATGCGGGTCATGGGCACGTCCACGAGGCCCCGAAGCCTGGTCAGCCCTGGTACGCCACCGGACAGGGCAAACTCGTCGTGACCTCGGGCGTGCTGCTCGCCCTCGCCTGGCTGTTCGGCTTTGTGGAACCCCAGTTCGCCACCTTCGGGTACATCGCCGCGACCGTGATCGGCGTGTGGCCGCTGGCGAAAAAGGCTTACGCGAGTGCCCGTTTCGGCGACCCCTTCTCCATCAACATGCTGGTGAGCCTCGCCGCCCTCGGCGCCGTGCTGATCGGTCAGGCCGCCGAGGGTGCGGTCGTTGTGTTCTTTTTTGCGGTCGGAGAATTGCTGGAGGGCATCGCCGCCGGGCGTGCCCGTGCGGGCATTCAGGCGCTTGCGGCATTGGCGCCCAAAACCGCCTTGCTCGTCGAGGGGACGGGAACCCGTGAGGTGCCCGCCGATGCTCTTCAGGTCGGTCAGACCGTCCAGGTGAATCCGGGGGCTCGGGTGCCCGCCGACGGCACCATCCTCACCGGCACCTCCAGTCTGGACGACAGCCCGGTGACGGGCGAGAGCGTCCCCGTCGTAAAAAGCGCCGGGAACATTGTCTACGCAGGCAGCATCAACACGGACGGGGTGCTCACCGTGCGGGTGGACAAGGCGGCCAGCGACAACACCATCGCGCGCATCATCCACCTGGTCGAGGAGGCTGAGGGGAGCAAAGCGCCCACGGCCCGCTTCATCGACCGGTTCAGCCGGTACTACACCCCCGGCGTGGTGGCCGTGTCTGCGCTGGTGGCGCTGATCCCGCCGCTGTTCTTGGGTGCCGAGTGGTACCCCTGGCTCTACAAGGGCATCGCCCTGCTCTTGATCGGCTGCCCCTGCGCCCTGGTCCTGAGCGTTCCTGCCGCCATCACCAGCGGCATCAGCGCCGGAACGCGCCGGGGCCTGCTGATCAAGGGTGGCGCGGCGCTGGAGAGCATCGGCACGGTCAAGACGGTCGCGTTCGACAAGACCGGGACCTTGACCGCCGGGAAGCCGCGTGTGACCGACGTGGTGGGCCTGAACGTGGGCCGCACCGAGGTGCTGCGCCTCGCCGCCGCCGTGGAGTCCGGCAGCAGTCACCCGTTGGCGAAGGCGATCACCGACGCCGCGAAGCAGGACAACCTCCCCCTGCCCGCCGTGACGGACGCCCAGGCCATTCCCGGCAAGGCGGTCACCGCCACCGTGGAGGGCCGCACGCTCAGCGTCAGCTCCCCCCGCCACGCCGCCACCCTGACGGCCCTGCCCGCCAAGTTGAGCGCCACCATCGAGACCTTCGAGAAGCAGGGACGGACGGCCGTCGTGCTGCTGGACGGCGCGGCGCCGCTCGGCGTCATTGCTATCCGCGACGAGCCCCGTCCTGACGCCCGGGAGGCCATCGCGCAGCTTCGCGCCCTTGGCGTGAACACCGTGATGCTGACCGGAGACAACGCCCGCACGGGCCGGGCCATCGCCTCGGACCTGGGCATGGACGTGCAGGCTGAGTTGCTGCCCGAGGACAAACTCAAGGTGATTGCGGACCTGAAGGCACAGGGCGTGGTGGCCATGGTGGGGGACGGCATCAACGACGCGCCCGCGCTCGCCCAGTCCGACGTGGGCATCGCGATGGGCGGCGGCACGGACGTGGCCCTGGAGACCGCCGACGCCGCCCTGCTGGGTGAGCGCGTGACGGGCGTGGCCCAACTGGTCTCCCTCTCCCGCGCCACCATGCAGAACATCAAGTGGAACATCGCCTTCGCGCTGGGCCTCAAGGCGATCTTCCTGGTCACCACCCTGCTCGGGTACACGAACCTGTGGATGGCGATCTTGGCCGACACCGGGGCCACCGCCCTCGTGACCGCCAACGCCTTGCGCCTGTTGCGCTGGAAGGGGGGCGGTCCCGCCGCTCCTCGCGCGGTTGCTCCTCTCCCCACCCCCACCAGGGCCTGAGCCATGCCTGAGATCACGCTCTACACCGTTCCGAACTGCGCGGACTGCCAGGCCGTCAAGCGGCTCTTGACCTCCCACGGCGCCACCTTCACCGAGAAGAACGTCCGGGGTGACCCGGGGGCCCTCGCCGAGATGCAGGCCAGGGCGGATGTCCGGATCGCCCCCGTCACCGTGATCGGTGGGCAGGTCTGCTCCGGCCCCTTCGCTGAGCAGCGCCCCCAGATTCTGGCCGCCCTGCGGGGGGGAAGCGCCCTCTCTTGAGCGTCCTCACCTCGCAAGTCCTGTCCCTCACCTTGGTTCCCGTGGCGGCCACCCTGCTCGGCGGGGTGGTGGCCACCTTCCGGACGCCCGGCGAGCGGCTGCGCTCTTTCGTTCAGCACTTCGCCGCGGGCGTGGTGTTCGCCGCCGTGGCAGGCGAGTTGCTGCCTGAAATCACGCGGGGCCATCAACCGCTGGGCGTGGTGATCGGTTTCTCGCTGGGCGTGGGCTTGATGCTCGTTATCCGGCAACTGGCCCAGCGGCTGGAACGTCCCATCCAGGAGGGCGGCCCCGCTCGCAACGGGAACGTCGGCCTGGTGACCGTGGTTGGCATCGACGTGCTGATCGACGGCCTCTTGATCGGCGTGGGCTTCGCGGCAGGCGCGCGGGTGGGGACGCTGCTGGTGGTGGCCCTGACGCTGGAACTGCTGTTCCTGGGCGTCTCGGTGGCCTCCAGTCTGGGTCAGTCCGGCACGCCCCGGGGCCGCACGATTCTGACGGTGGCCGGGTTGAGCCTGCTGGTGATGCTGGGCGCGCTGCTGGGGGGAACGCTCCTCCAGGGACTGACCGGCCTCGCCCTGGAGGTCGTGCTGTCCTTCGGCGCGGCGGCCCTGCTGTACCTGGTGACTGAGGAACTGCTCACCGAGGCGCACGAGGTCCAGGAGACGCCCGTGATCACCGCCGCCTTCTTCGCGGGATTCGTGGCCCTGTACCTGCTGGAGCTGGCGGCGTGAGCGCGAGATCACGCGGGTGGCCGCTGGCCGCGATTCTGGCCCTGCTGATCACGGAGGGTCTGCTCAAGAGCTGGGCGGTGGCGAACCTCACGCCCGGCGTCGACCGGACCCTGCTGCCGGGGGTGCTGCACCTGGACTTTACGCTGAACCCGGGGATGGCCTGGGGGCTGCTGGGCAGCTTCCCGGCCTCCCTGGCAATCGTGCGCCTGCTCGTGGGGCTGGTGATCGTGGCCGCGCTGCTCTCGGGTCGCCTGCCCGGTGGGCAGCGCTGGCCGCTGGCCCTGATCGCCGCGGGCGCTCTCGGGAACGCCCTGGACGGCCTCGCGCGCGGCGCGGTCGTCGACTACTTGACCTCGCCCTCGCTCGACGCCGTGTCCGGGACACTTGGCGGTGGCCGTTTCCCGATCTTCAACCTGTCGGACGTGCTGGTGTGCGCCGGGGTGGCGGGGTTGCTCCTGAGCGCCGGGTGGAGAGAACGTCAGGCGCGCCGCGGCAGACATCCTACTCCCACGTCCCGTGCGGCCACGCACATCGAGGAGAATCCATGAACAGACTGATCCTGCTGGCCCTGCCCGCGCTACTTGCCGCCTGCTCCCAGGGGGGTGGCGACATCGAGGGCATCAAGACATTCAAGAACAAGGGCGGCGCCCACCAGGAGGGCCGCATCCCCTACGCCCAGACGCCCCCGCCCGGCGGCCCCCACAACCCCGCCTGGCAGAACTGCGGGGTGTATAACCGGCCCCTCTACGACGAGTACGCGGTGCACAGCCTCGAACACGGTGCCGTGTGGCTCAGCTATAAACAGGGCTTGCCCACCGACCAGATCGAGACGCTGAAGAAGGTGGTGGACGGCCGCACCTACACCCTGCTCTCCCCGCACGAGACGCAGAGCGCGCCGCTGGTCCTCACCGCGTGGAATGCCCAGCTCGAAGTGCAGGACATCAATGACCCGCGCGTGGGGAAATTTCTCCAGAAGTACGAGCAGGGGGGCGAGGCCCCGGAGATCGGTGCGTCATGCAGCGGCGCGTACAACGGAACCGTTTGATTCCCGCGCTGGGTGCGGGGCTCGTTGGGGCGGCCGTGGTGGGAGGTACGCTGGCCTTCACCTGGCCGCGTGCCCCCGCCGAGGGCAGCGCGGACGTGACCTTTGCCCGCGACATGAGCGCCCACCACGCCCAGGCGGTCGAGATGAGCGTCACGGTGGTCAAGCGCGCGGCGGACCCGGCGGTGAAGCTGCTCGCGCAGGACATCCTGCTCACCCAGCAGGCCCAGATCGGGCAGATGAGCGGCTGGCTGATGGCCTGGGGCCGCCCGCTCGCGGGCTCCGAGGCGCCGATGGCCGGGATGGACCGGGGGAGCATGGGTCTGGCGACGCCTCAGCAGGTTCAGGAACTCGCGTACCTCCCGGTGAGGGTGGCCGAGACCCAGTACCTGAAGGTGATGCGCCGCCACCACCAGGGTGGGGTGACGATGGCGCAGTCCGCCCTGAAGCACGTGAACCGACCGGAGGTCCGCGCGTTCGCCGAGCGGGTCGTCACCGCGCAGACCTCGGAGATCGGGGCCATCGACGCGCTCCTTGCCAAGCGGGGCATTCGCCCACAGACACCCCCCGAGGCCACGAAAGACGAGACGGCCCCGGCCCCGATGGACGGCATGACCCATGAGTGAGCACGGGCACAGCCACGGGGCGAACGCGAGCACCCGGCAACTCACCCTCGCCCTGGGGCTGACCGGCACCTTTCTGGTGGTCGAGGTCTTTTACGCCTTCATCTCGGGCAGCCTGGCGCTGCTCTCCGACGCCGGGCACATGCTCACCGACGTGATGGCGCTGGCCCTGTCCCTGTTCGCCATCCGCATCGGGCAGCGTGCGGCCGACCGCAGGCGCACCTTTGGCTACCGCCGCGCGGAGATTCTGGCCGCGGCGGTGAACGCCGGGGCGCTCTTCGCCATCGGGATGTACATTCTCTTCGAGGCTTACCGCCGTCTGCGCGAGCCGGTCGAGATCCAGAGCACCACGATGCTGACCGTCGCGGTGCTGGGCCTCATAGTGAATGTCATCAGCGCCCGCATCCTCGTGGGCGGCAGTCAGGGCAGCTTGAACGTGAAATCCGCCTACCTGGAGGTGGTCAGCGACCTGCTGGGCTCGGTGGCCGTGATCGTCGGGGCCCTGCTGATCCGTTTCACCGGACTGACCTGGATCGACCCGGTGCTCGGCGCGCTCATTGGTCTGTGGGTGCTGCCGCGCACCTGGACGCTGCTGAGGGCGAGCGTGAACGTGTTGCTCGAGGGCGTCCCTGAAGGCCTTGACCTCGACGTGCTGCGGGGAGACCTCGCGGCCCTGCCTGACGTGACCGAGGTGCACGACCTGCACGTCTGGAGCGTGACCAGCGGCGAGCACAACCTGACCGCCCACCTGGTCACGAACACGCCGGGACCGGACCTGCTCGCCCGGGTCCACGAGGTCGCCGAGCGGCACGGCATCGAGCACAGCACCGTGCAACTGGAACCCCCCGGCGCCCACGCCGGGCACGAAGGACACCTCCACCCATGAACGACGTGACCCTCCCCTCTGCCACCCGGCCGGTCAGGCGCCCCGTCTGGCAGTCCCTGCTGTGGGCAATCCTGGCCGTCACCCTGCTGCTGGGCGGCGTCTGGGCCTATGCCCGCTTCAAGAGTCCCTTCCCCTTCTCCGGCACGGTGTACGACCCGCAGACGACCGCGCCCGCCCTCACCGGCACCGGGGAGGACGGGCGACCCTTCGCCCTGAGTTCCCTGCGGGGGCAGACGGTCGCCGTGTTCTTCGGCTTCCTGCACTGTGCGAACATCTGCCCGACCACCCTGGCCTCCCTGGAGCGGGTGCGTCAGGTATTGCCGGAAGCGGAGCGGGCTAACTTCCGCACGGTGCTCGTGACCCTCGACCCCGCCCGGGACGACGTGAAGAAGCTGCGCGAGTACGTCACGTTCTTCAGCCCCTCGGCCAGGGGCGTCTTCATCCCGGAGCCCGGTCTGAGTGACACCGCGGCCGCCTGGGGAGTGGGGTACCAGAAATCAGACGTCAAGAGTGAGTCGACCTACCAGATCAACCACACCACCGGCGTGTACCTGATCGACCGCGAGGGACGGCGGCGCCTGGTCTGGGATTATACCCAGCTCACGAACGTGGACCGGGTGGCCGCCGACGTGCGGGAGGTGATGCGGTGACGGTGCTGCCCGCAGTCCTGCGCTATGGTCGGGACATGAGAACCGCCTCTCAAGACGACGTGTGCGAGGTGGCCTGCGTCCACCCTGAGGCGGTCGCCCGCGCCCGTTCCACGCAGCCTGACGCGAGCTGTGTCGAGGACGCCACCGGCCTCCTGAAGGTGGTGGCCGATCCCACGCGATTCCGCATTCTCAGCGCCCTGAACACCGGGGAACTGTGCGTGTGCGACCTGGCCGCCGTGGTGGGGATCAGCGAGAGTGCGGTGAGCCACCAGCTCCGACTTCTGCGAGCCCACCGCCTGGTGACGTTCCGCAAGGAGGGGCGCATCGCCTACTACCGCCTGCTCGACCAGCACATCACGGAGCTGATCAGCAGCGCGGTGGACCACGTCCGCGAGTGAAGCCGGTCCTCGCCCTGCTGGCCGTGGCGCTCGTCGTGCTGCTGGGGCTGGGCGGGTGGTGGTTCGCGGTGGAGCGCCGCTGGCAGGGGGACCTGTTCTGCATCGAACGGCCCGGCACGCTCTGGAACGGGATGGCCCCCCTGCCCCCGGGCCTGACGCCGGAGTGCCCGACCTACAGCCGGACTTACCGCCAGGAGGTCCGGCAGGGCTTCAGCCGCATCGAGCAGTACCGGCTGCCCGGCTGGCAACCCAGGGCGCTGCTTGACCCCTTCAAACGCGCCGGGTACCAGCAACTGACGGACGACGCCCTGCCCGGCAACTACTCGGCATTCCTGAACCAGGGGGGCGACCTGTTGCAGTACCACGCCATCCGGGAGAGGGACACGACCCTCATCGCCATCAGCGGCCAGCCGTAGTCCTGGCCCGGCGACTGCTGCCCGCCCGACTGCCACGAGGTCATGTATGGACCGCACCCTTCGCCTGGCCCAGTACAGCCTGCTGCTCGGCCTGCTGATTCTCGCCTTGAAAGCAGGCGCGTACCGGCTGACCGGAAGCGTCGCGCTGTACTCCGACGCGCTGGAGAGCATCATCAACGTCGTCGCCTCCGGCGCGGCCCTCCTCGCCCTGTCGGTCGCGCGCAAGCCCGCCGACGCCGACCATCCCTACGGCCATGCCAAGGCCGAGTATTTCTCTGCCGTGCTCGAAGGTGTGCTGATCGTTTTGGCCGCCATCAGCATCATCTACAGCGCCTACCAGGACCTCCGGGCCCCCAAACCCCTGGAAGCGCTGGGGCTGGGCCTGCTCGTCTCGTCGGGGGCGACCCTGCTGAACGCGGGGTACGGCATGTATCTGGTCCGCGCCGGGCGACGCCTGCGGTCTCCCGCACTGATGGCCGACGGCCAGCACCTGATGACCGATGTCGTCACCAGCGGAGGCGTGCTGGTCGCCCTGGGCCTGGTGGCCCTGACCGGCTGGACCCTCCTCGACCCGATCATGGCGATCCTGGTGGCGCTCAACATCCTGTGGGTCGGCGGACGGCTCGTCCGCTCCTCGGCGCGCAGTCTGCTCGACGAGGCCGCCCCTCCCGAGACGCAGGCCCTGGTCAGGCGGCTGGTGGCCGAGTACGCCGAGGGGGCGCTGGAGGCCCACGACCTGCGCACCCGCCACGCGGGCCGCCTGACCTTCATCGATTTTCACCTCGTGGTGCCCGATCACCTCACGGTGGGGCAGGCCCACGCCATCTGTGACCGGCTGGAAGGGGTCATCGAGCGGGAGGTGCCGGGGAGTGAGGTCACGATCCACGTGGAGCCTGAGGGGGCGGCCAAGCACCGGGGGGTGCTCGTCCTTTGAGGCGATGGAGCGCGCGGCCCCACCGGAACCGGTTCTTGCTGGCCCTGCTGGCGGGGGTGGGGCTGTCCCTCACGTTTCCGCCCTCATGGGTGGGTTGGCTCGCCCCGCTGCCCCTGGCCTGGCTGTTTCGGGCGGTGACGAACCACTCCCCGGAACGGGCTTTCGCCCTGACCTTCACCTTCGCGGCCGCCTTTTTCGGGATCCTGCTGCTGTGGCTGCCGGACAGCCTGACACCGCTCTTCGGGCCCGGCGTGGCGGCACTGTACCCGGGGCTGGTGGGGCTGCTGGCCCTTACCTGGGCCGGGACTGCGGCCCTCACCCGCCGGGTGATGGGGGCGTCCACGCTCTGGGCCCTGCCGTTCGCGTGGACGCTGCTGGACAGTCTGCGCGCCCTGGGCCCGTTCGGCTTTACCTGGGGCAGCCTGGGGTATGCCTTCGCGCCGACCCCGCTCGTCCAACTCGCCGATCTCGGCGGCCTCTCCCTGGTGGGGCTGCTCGTCGCGGTGGCGGCGGCGGCCCTGGCGGACGGACGGCCCCGCGTGCTGCTGGGCGGCGCGGCGCTGCTGGCCCTGGGCCTCGTGTACGGCCTCACCCGGCCGCCCGACCCGCCGGGCAACGCCCGGGCGCTGCTGGTGCAGGGCAACATCGACCCGCGGGCCAAAGCCGGAGGGCGCCGCGCCGATGAACTCCAGCGCTACCTCAACCTGACGCGGGCGGGCCTGGCGGCGGACCCGGCGCGGCTGGTGGTGTGGCCGGAGACGGCCGCCCCGGCCGCTCCCACCTTCCCGGAGGTGGCCCGCGCGCTGAGTGCCCTGGACGTACCGCTGCTGCTGGGAGCCCCGACCGAGCAGGGCGGATACCGCAACAGCGTGTACGCCTTTGGCGGGGGCCGGGTCACCGGCCGACAGGACAAGGTGCGTCTGGTGCCGTTCGGGGAATTCTTCCCGGGCCGGGTCGTGCTTGACGGCACGTACCGGGTCGTGTTCCGCGTCCTGGGGCTGCCGGCCCTGACGGGCACCGTCCCCGGCCGCACCCTGGCGCCGCTGCCAGTGGGGAAGGCTCTGGTGGGCGCGCTGATCTGTTACGAGTCGACGTTTCCGGCCTTCGCCCGCGCCCAGGTGCGGCGCGGCGCGCGAGTGCTGGCGGTGGTGTCGAACGACGCCTGGTTCGGGCCGTCGGTGGGCGGCGAGCAGCACTTCCAGATGGGGCGCGTGCGGGCCATCGAGACCCGCCGCTGGGTGCTGCGGGCGGGCAACGACGGGGTGACGGCGGCCATCGCCCCCTCCGGGCGGGTCACGGCCCGGCTGCCCCGAGGGGTCACCGGGGTGCTGCCGGTGTCCTTCGCGGAGGCCGGGACTTGGACGCCGTACGTCCGCTGGGGAGAGTGGGTCACGGCGCTGAGCGCGCTGGTGTTGCTGGGTCTGTGGCTGGGCACACGCACGTCCAGGGTGAAGCGATGGGTCGAGCGCGGGCTCCTCACGGAGTTACGACGGGTCCTCAACAGTGCGGGTGACCTGAGGGTGACCCGGTTTGGCGTAGATGGAGATAAGCCTCGAAGATAGGAGGCGCCATCATGACGAACCGCAGAATCCATACCGCTGAGTTCAAGCGAGACGCGGTGCAGCTCGCGAGAACCAGCGGCAACCTCTCGGGCACGGCTCGCGACCTGGGTATCAACGTCTCGCTGTTGCGGAAGTGGATGAACACCGAGCAGGAAAAGGGCGAGGCAGCCTTTCCTGGGCAGGGGAAGCAGGTGCTGACCCCAGAGCAGCAGGAGATCCAACGGCTGCGCAAAGAGAACGAAATCCTGCGACAGGAGATTCCGTCTTGGTGGTCAAGGGGTTGGGGTGAAGTCAGCCCGAAAGGGCTGACCGCTTTTGAGAACGCCGAAGGCCAGGTGCAGCAGTTTGCGCATGGCCGCGCCCAGCACCACCATCTTCGGCTTGCCTCGTCCTCGAAGCTGCTCACAAAAGGCCCTGATGATTGGATTCCACTTCATTGCCGCAATCGCCGGGAAATACAGCGCTTTTCGCAGGCTCGCGTTGCCCATCTTCGACAACCGTGATCTGGCCCGCACCGATGAACCCGAGACATGCTGAGCGGGCGTTAAGCCCGCGTAGGCGGCCACCTGTTTGGCGTGCTCGAAATCCTCGATCCGCACCTCAGCCAGCACTTTGCGCGCGGTGCGCTCCCCGATGCCGGGAATGCTCGTCAGGAGCGCCACCTGGCGCTCCAACTCCTCGTGGGCGTGGGTGTGCTCGGCCAGCCGGGCTTGCATCTCGTGGATTTCCAAGTCGAGGTAGGCCATATGCGCTTCGAGCGAGCGGCGCACATAGACGTCCGTCGTGGCCTCGAAGCGGTTGAACTCCTGATGCCGGGCCGCCTCCAATTCTTCTAATCGGTGCACCAGGGCGGTGAGGGCCTGAACCTCAGGCCGCGCCGGAGACCAGGCGGGCGGTTGTTCGGACTGCATGTACTGCGCCAGTAAGAGTGCATCGGTTTTGTCCGTCTTGTTGCGACTCATACGACTCAAGCCGTACGCCTTGGTGCGTGCTGGATTCAGCACGCTCACCATGTGACCGCTGACATGCAGGAACTCAGCCAGCGGCACGTGGTAGCGGCCGGTCGCCTCCATCCCGATGTGCTGTGGACCTGCCTGAAGCCCATCCAGCCAAGAGGCGAAGTTCTCGAAACCTGAACGGGTGTTGGCGAAGACCTTGTGGCGTCGGCCGTTTTCGGCCAGCAGCACGACGTCGAACGTGGCTTTGCTGATGTCGACTCCCAGATACATAGAACCTCCGACGCTTGGGGGAGGAGGTGCTCGCCGGTCCCGCTTGTTCATTCAGGCTCACCGCAATACGGGGCCTACGATTCCGTTCGACCCAGAGAGCTGGGGGAGGGCGACCGCATCTCCTGCGCGAGGTCAAACCCCAGCGAGACATCCGTGTTCATCCCTCCCCGGACCCCAGCGTCCTGGAGCTGAGTCGGGCAACCCCGACCTCGGCAAGATACAAGCGTGAGATTCTAGATAGGGTTTCGCCCGTCGGCTGTCAACCGCACAGAAGTGCAGGGTGAGCGAACTCATCAGAGCGGGCGTCAGATTGACCAAAGTCGTCTTGATATGGCGTCCCAGACTTGACCACGGCCAACCCTATGCAAAGTAATTTGCGTCCCAGCGCGGTCAGCGCCACTTTCGGGGGTTTCCCGCGGGCCTTGAGCTGCTCGTAGAAGGTTTTCAACCGGCTGTTGGATTTGGCGGCGCCCAGCGCAGACAAATAGGCGATCCGCCGGAGACGGGCGTTGCCCGTCTTCGAGATGCTGCCTCGTCCCGTTTTTGACCCCGATTGCTGTGGCGACGGGGCCATCCCGGCCGCTGCTGAGATTTCGGCTCCGGTAGACAGACGACTGAAGCCCGCGGTCTCGGCCAGGATCGTGACGGCGGAGATGAAGGCAAAGCCGGGCACCGTCAGCAGCAACTTCAGTTGCTGCTGGAGCTCCTGGTCGGTGTTTACCAGGGCGTGCAGCGCTTCGTCCAACGCCACCAACTGACGATCTAGCAGTTCGAGACGCTGTGCCGCGAGCGTGATGACGACGGCTGAAGCATGGTGGGCATCTCGAAGGGCGATGAGATGGTTGTTTTCCTGTGTGCGTCTCCCAAGCACCGATTCTCGTTCACGGGTCAGGTGCTTGAGATCGATCAGGGTTGTGCTGGGCGGTGCCCAGCACCCGGGCTGCATCACCAGACCGTACCGCGCAATGATCTCCGCATCCATGGCATCCGTTTTTCCCCGGCGCAACACGGAGCGGGCGAAATACTTGATCTGGGCCGGGTTGACCACGCTTACCGCGACGCCCTGGGCGTGGAAATGGTGGGCGCAGCGCTCCCAATACACGTTGGTCGCTTCCATCACCACCCGAACGTCTCCAATAGTCCGCTTCTGCAGCCAGGTGGTGAGGTCGTGCAGCCCAGCGGCGGTGTTGGCGATGGGGCCGCGCTTGCCAATCACCCGAACGTCCGTGCCGCTCTGTGTCTCCTGTAGGCTCACAAACAGCTCCCGCTTGCCGACGTCAATGCCAAGGACAACCATCAAACACCTCCTGAAAAGGGGGAAGGCTGTCAGGCACGAGCTTTCTCGGGACTCTTCTTGTGGTGCAGGCTCAGGGCCTCGGATAGGGTGCAGTGTCGAGAGAAAGGCCTCAGGTCGGCCAGATCTAGGATGCGGCCTTGGAGGGCCCGAAAAAAGCGCTGGCTCGGTGACCTGGGCTGGGCCTGACCGTCCGCAGTCTGATGGACTTGACCCAACACACAAAAAAAGCGGCGGCCTTCTTTGCCAAAGAGACCACACGCTGAGGTACCAATTCATCCGAGACCACCGGGAGCAGTACCGCCTGGACGTGATGTGCCGGGTGCTGGAGGTGTCGGTGAGCGGGTACCACAGTTGGCGGAGAAGGCCGATCTCCAACCACAAGCAGCAGGATGCGCTGCTCCAGCAGCGCATTCAGGACGCTCACCAGCGCAGCAAAGGACACTATGGAGCGCCGCGCATTCACGCTGAACTGCGAGCTGAAGGTCTGCGGGTGTCTCGAAAACGAGTCGCGCGCCTGATGCGCTCGAATAGTCTCCAGGCCAAGGGGAAGCGCCGCTGGGTCCGAACCACCAACAGCAGCCACACCCTTCCGGTCTGTCGCAACCTGCTAGTGGGTCAGTTGGCGTGGGTGTAGGGTTTCATTGAACGACCTGAAGGGTACAGGCGCCAGAACCGCCCAAGGGATGGCGTCGTGCATGAGCCCGCTGTCGGCGAGCTCGTCGTTTTCCGCCCCAGACGAAGGGTGTGGGGCAGCGGTTCCACCCGCAGGCGCTGGCTTCCAACCACTCAATCACCTGGGCGGCGCTGGTCGGACAGTGGCCTGTCATTAGAGCGTCAGGCCAAATTTGAGGGGATCGGTTCGCATGTCTTGAGTACGGCAGGGACCGAGGAGCCAGGCCATCCCTCACTTTCTCGCTGACTGTCTAGTCATAGCGGTGGCCGCATAAGTTGAGGGAGTAGGGTGGGGGATGCGAGGGCGAGCGTACAGTGTGGATTTGCGAGAGCGGATCGTGCGTGCCGTGCAGCAAGGGATGAGCCAACAGCAGGCTGCGAGGCAATTCACGGTCAGCGTGGCGAGCGTGGAGCGGTACGTGCGGCTGGAGCGTGAGGGCCGAGAGTTACACCCTCGGCCCCGTCCCGGACGGACGGTGACGGTGATTCCACCCCAGGAGCACGAGGCGCTGCGGGCTCAGCTTCAACACTACCCAGACTTGACCTTGGCCGAACATGCGGCGTTGTGGCGTGAGGGCCACCCGGCAGCGTCGGCGAGCACGCTGGTCCGGCGCTTCAAGACCTTGCGACTGACGGGAAAAAAAGACGCTGGCCGCCCTTGAGCAGGACGAGGCGTGGCGCGCTCAGTTCGTCGCCGATCTCGCCGAGGTGCTGCCTGCTGATCTGCTATACCTCGATGAAAGTGGTTTCCAGACGAACATGACGCGCACCCACGCTCGTTGCCCTCGGGGGCAACGAGCCACCGACACCGTTCCCCGCAACCGGGGCAAGACCCTCACCCTGCTGTGCGCGTTGACCCTCGCGGGTCCCACGGCCCCGCTGGTGGTCGAAGGTGGCGTGAACGGAAACGTCTTCGTCACCTATGTGCAACAGGTGCTGGTCCCAGTGTTGCGTCCTGGGCAGGTGGTCGTGCTGGACAATCTTGGGGCGCACCTGCGCCCCAAGGTCCGTGCGTTGGTCGAGGCCACTGGGGCCCTGCTGGTCTATCTCCCGCCCTACTCGCCCGACCTGAACCCGATTGAATTCATGTTCTCCAAACTCAAGGCCGCCATGCGTACCCTGGCCGCCAGGACCTCAGAGGGCGTTCTTGACGCGCTACGCCAGGCTCTGGACACCGTGACGCCCTCCGACGCCCACGGCTGGTTTCAACACGTCCTCGCCCTTCAACTCTTCCGGTGACCGCTGTCAGAGCACGCCGAACCAGGATGCGTTGAATCGACTCGGCCATGTTCAGCCAACTGCCCGCCACGGGCGTGTAGAGCGGCATGATGCCCTGCCGCATCAACCAGCACACCAGGTCCGGGGTCTTGTGCCCGGTCAGGTTGTCCAAAACCAGCCACATCCGCAGGGGTGGCAAGCTTTCCAACAGCGTGAACTTCACGCTGAGCCCCTCCTGCCACCGTCGCCAGACGGCCCGGTTTTCCTGCGGTGGCAACACCGTTGCCATCGGCAGGCCCACCAGAATTTCGGTCAGGGTCTGCTGCATCCAGGGATGCAGCACGGCATTGGGACAACTCGTCACCCCCCGGACCCGCACCTGGCCACTGGCCGGATGAAAGAGGGTCAGCAGCTTGGCTGTCCCGCCCCGGACATACTCGTGGGGCACCCTCACGGGCTGCCCCTGGGGTTGCCAGCTCGTTCCCGGGTGGGGGAATGGTTTGGTACGGTCCAGCTTCATCTTCCGTCCACACCGCCAGCCCATCACGTTCCGCTTGGAGGTAGGCCCGTTCAATCAGCTTTTTTTCGCCTCAGCATCGGGGTCGGTCACGACCACCACGCCAGATCGGCGCAGTCGTTTGGCGCTGCCGGTCTCACACCAGGTCCGGTCTCGCTGCCAGGTCAGGCCCGCCTCGTGTAAGACACCCAGGATGGTGTAGGTACTGAGGTGCCCGAAGCCGGGCTCACAGCGCAGCACGCGTTGCAGGGTGGAGAGCGACCAGGTGGCCGTGCCGTCCTGTTCTCGATCCGGCTGGCGACGCGCCGTTTCGAGAATACGGTTCCGCTCAGCGGAACCGTAAACCAACGGGGGACGACCACCCGGACGTGTTTCCAGCGCTTTGAGGCCATGCTGGTTAAAGCGCGCCACCAGATGAGCTACGCCATCGCCTGATGTTCGACCAGCCACCTGGGCGGCTTGGGTGTAGGGCAGACCCCTTGCCACCCCCAGCAGCGTTTTGGCACGGCCAACGATGATCGCAGCAGTCTGGTGTGAGCGACTGAGCCGCTCTAACTCGCCGCGCTCTTCCTCCGTTAGGGCACGTAACGGATTCTTCTGGCGACGTGACATTCTCAAACCTTACACCCACGCCAACTGACCCACTAGGTCGCCCCTCCAACGCTTCCACCTTGCTGTACGTCTGTTCAATTATTCATATAATGTACCTGTGCCTCAGGTTCATGGCCTTCGTCGAGCAAAGCCGACCCTTAAGGACGTGGAGGCGAGCATGGTGAAGCGCTGCCTGCCCCGGACCCTGCTCCTTCCCCAGCGGTTCCACTGGGGTTGGGGCGAGCAGGTGGATGAGGGATCGTCATGACCCCGGTCACCGTCTACACGACGGGAGCCTGCGCGACCAGTCGGGCCGTGGCAGCCTTCCTGACCCGTCACGCCATTCCCTTTACCGAGAAGAACGTCAACCACGACCCGCAGGCGCGCGCGGAGTTGCTGGCCCGTGCCGACGTGTCCTCGCTGCCCGTCACCCGGGTCGGCGACCAGATTTTTTCCGGGACCTTCCGGGATCAGCGCGAGGGCATCGCCCGCGCCCTTAGGTTGACGGGGGGCCGTTGAGCACGCTGGCTAGGGCGACCCCGCGGCGTTTGGGGCAGTGACCGCGTGCCGGAGTTCAGCAAGCCCGTCTGGCGTGGCGGAGGGTGGGGGTGAAGGGGCGCGCCCGGCAACGCCGGGCCGAGCGGCTGCGCCTCGCGGTCTGCCTGAGCGACCTTGCCATCGGCGCGCTCCTGGCGCTCGGGGGCCGGGTCGGGAGCGGCGCGATCTTCTACGCGCTCGGCACGGTGTTGCTCGCCGGGCGGCTGTTCGGCTGGCCTGCGCCGTCGGACAGCCGTTCCCTGCGGCTGATGGCCCTCGCCCTGTGGCTCAATGCCGCGATGCTGGGCAAGAGCGTTCAGTGGCTGCTTGCCGGAGGAGGGACTTGAGATGAAGGGCATCAGCTCTTTCACCGCCCATCTCGCCCGCCCGGCGGCGAATGCCCGCGCCCGACTGGTCGTCATGAGCATAGCCGGGCTGGGCGTGTATCTGCTGCTGCCAGACACCTGGCCGTGGTTCCTCCAGGTGTTGCTGGGCTGGGATGCCGCCGCGCCGGTCTTTCTGGTGCCCGCGTTGTGGCTGGTGGTGAGCGCGGACGCCGCTGAGACCCGGCAATTCGCCACCCGGGCGGACCCCGCGCGGGCCAGTGCCCGGCTGCTGCCGCTGGCGGCCAGCAGCATGAGTCTGGTCGGCGTGGGACGCGGCCTCGCCGAGGCTGGCAAGCTGGGCGGGTCCCTGGAGGCGGTCCTGACAGTCAGCGGTCTGCTGGCAGTTGGCCCTCTCCTGGAGCACCCTCCATACGGTCTACACCCTGCACTATGCGCACCTGTATTACACGGGCGGCCAGGTAGGGGTGGACTTTAACCAGGAGCGTGACCCGACCTACCGTGCTTTCCTGTACCTGGCCTTCACCGTGGGCATGACCTACCAGGTGTCGGACACGCCGGTCACCGGCGCGGCCCTGCGCTTCGAGATCACCAAGCATGCGCTGTTCGCCTTCCTGTCTGGGATAGTCATCGTCGCCTTTTCCATCAACATGGTCGCCGGACTGGTGAAATGACGGCGAACGGCCACTCCTCTTCACGAGGACCGTCGCGCGTTCGCACCTGAGCCCGGGAGAACAACGGTGGGTCACACCCGACCTGCCGTGGCACCTTCAGGTGAAGGAGCCGACGGCCTTTCACCCCAACTAACCTGCCGCCCCTACGCTTTCCGGTAAGCCGTGGCGCAGCCTTCCTGCCCCGGTTTATCCTGCCCGAGGGTAACGCGGTTGAACGGCACCGCCTGAAGCTGCTCCCCCCGGGGCACGGTGACGGTCCACGCGGCGGTTCCACTCGCTGGGGGCTTACCTGTCCCGGTTGTTTCCAACGGAACACGCGGCCTTTCCTCGCCAGCGGCTCTCCTCAGAAAGACTCTCCCCCGTGCCCCAGCCCCTGTTTCGGCCCACCGACCATCGCTTTGGCCAGCGTGCCACCGTCCTCGCCGCCCTGTGTCTGCTCGCCTGCGCCCTGCTGGCGGTGGCCCTCGCCAGGATCACGGTCCCCGCCGGTCCCGCGCCCATCCCGTCCACCCTGCCCGCCCGCGGGGAACTGCGCAGCACCGATGGGCAGATTCTGGCGCATGGTCCCCTGGACGCCCGGCGTTACCCCCTGGGGACCCTGGCCGCGCCGGTCATCGGCTTCGTCGGTGCTTCCGGCGGCCTGGAGGGCACGGAGCGGGCGATGAACGAGCGGTTACAGCGGGGCGAGAAGCTGACCCTCACCCTGGACACCCGCGTGCAGGCCGCTGTCGAGGCTCTCCTGACTGAGGCCGTGGAACGTACCGACGCCCAGTATGCCTCCGCCGTCGTGATGGAGACCCGCACCGGCCAGTTGCGTGCCGTGGCGTCGGTGCCAGGCTTCGACCCCAACGCCTGGACGCAGGTCCCGCCCGACCGCTGGCGTAACCGGGCGGCGCTGGACGAGTACGAGCCGGGCAGCGTGGTCAAGGCCCTCACAGTGGCCGCCCTGCTCGACGAGGGCCGCACCACGCCGGACACCCCGTACGACACCCCGATGTGGCGCCGGTACGCGGGGGCCACCATCAACGACCTCGTCTCGCATCCTGCCCGGCTCACAACGCGGCAGATCCTGCGCTACTCCAGCAACGTCGGCATGACCCGGCTCGTCGAGGGCGTGCCCCCGGAGCTGCTGTACCGCTACTTCACCGCTTACGGCCTGGGTCAGCCGGTCCGGCTGGGCCTGCCCGCCGGGGACGGCCTTCTGCGGGACCCGCAGGACTGGAGCGCCCTGGGACAGGCCACCATGTCCTTCGGGCAGGGCCTGACCGTCACCACCCTGCAACTCGTCGCGGCTTTCAACGTGCTGGCAAACGACGGGCGGTACGTTTCCCCACGTCTCTTCCCCGGCGACGTGGCCGGGACGAGGCGGGTGCTGCGCCGGGAGACCGCGACCCGGATACGCGAGCTGTTGCGTAGGGTAATCGACGACGGCATCCGGGGGAAGGCCGAGTTGCCCGGGTACCACGTGGACGGCAAGACCGGCACCGCGCAGGTGGCGGTGGACGGCCGTTACAGCGGCGAGGTGTTCTCCAGCACCTTCGCGGGCTTCCTCCCCGCGGCGCAACCGCGATTCACGGTCGCGGTGATGGTGCGCGGGGCCAAACGCGAGTACCAGGGATCGCAACTGGCCGCGCCCATCTTCCGGGACGTCAGCTCTGCCCTGTTGTCCCTGTTCGCCTACACACCAGACGAGAAGCGTTAGCCGACGTGGAAGTTACTCGCCTTCCTTCTGCCACCGCTCCAGCACGTCGAGGAGGGCGTTGAGCTCGTCGGGCTTCAGGTTCGGGTAGGCGGGCATGGCCCCCTTGCCGTTCACGATCACGCCCCGCAGCGCCTCACGCGACAGAGTGGAGACGCGCAGGTTCGGGCCCAGGCCGCCTTGACCGTTCGGGCCGTGGCAACTCGCTCAGTTGGCGGCGTAGACCTTGAGGCCGGGATCCAGGTCGTTTTGCCGGGCGCGCAGGGCAGTGATCCGGTCGTCCGCGTCCCGCCCATTGGGGCAGATCGGGCACCGCAGGTTTGACCCGAGGTACTTCGCCCGTGCCTCCTGCTTAGGCGTCAGGGCCAGGGAGACGGACAGTAGCAGACCCAGGGCGAGGGTGAGAATTCCTCGCAGCATGAGCACGGCCCCCTGACTGCTCACAGCCCTTCTACCCCGATCTTGTCCAACCCCGCGTTCAGCCGCTCGCGGGTGAGGCCGCCGGAGGCCTTGTCGCGGATCACGCCCTCACGGTCGATGAAGAACGTCTCGGGAATGCCCGACACGCCGTAGTTGATCCCGGTGTTGATGCCGGGGTCGCGCAGCGAGGGGTAGGCGAGGGCAAACTCGCGGATGAAGTCGCGGGCATTCTGCTCCCGGGTCTCCTGAAAGAGGATGCCGAGCACGGCCAGGCCTGTTCCCCCTGTCTGCCGCTCGCTGAGTTCGCGGAGGAGGGGCGCTTCCTCCCGACACGGCGTGCACCACGAGGCCCAGAAGTTCACCACCACCGGGCGGCCATTGAGAGCGGCCAGGCTGACTTTGGTGCCATCCAGACTCTCCAGGGTGAAGGCGGGAGCGGGCTTGTCGATCAGCGGCCCACCGTCCGGGGTGTTGCGCGCCGGGTTCAGCAGCGCCGCTCCCAGCACACCGGCGAGGGCAGCGGCCAGCAACGGGGGAAGGAGACGTCGCCACAGGGGGGCCGTCCGTTTCGGGTTCGGAGAAGTCTCCGTCATACATCCACTCTCTTTCCCGGGGGGTGGTAGCTCATCCGTTGCCGGGGCCGTCCGCGTCACGGGCACGCGCCCCAGCGCCCGCCGAGGCGTCACGAGTGTCAGGCCTGCACCCAGCACCACGATCAACGTGCCCCACCAGATTCACGCCACGAGCGGGCTCCCGATCAGGTGAACGCTCGCCCACCGGCTCTGAACATCGAAGGCGGGCACCACGAGGTAGGAAGGCGAAGCCCCCGAGCAACCACGCCCACAGCAGGATCGAGCCCTCCAGCGCCCCCCACAGGCTCGTGACCTTGACCCAGGTCGGCGAGGCCCGCATGGAGTGTTCGGCCACGTACCGCACCGAGAAGTCGTTGCCCAACAGCGCCGTCATCAGGACCAGCGAGGCGAGGCTCACGAGGCCGAAGACGGCCCACACCGCCCGCCGCGCCGCCTCGGTCGCCCGGGCGTCGGCCCTCAGCCCGCCGACCATCGCGAGCCAGGTGCCGCCCAGGGTGAAGGCGAGGGCCGCCAGCAGCGCCAGTTGTCCCAGCGCCCCGAGCGTGCTCGCCTGAAAGGAGATCAGATTCAGCATGGTCGGCAAGTCCTCACTCGCTCTGCCTCAGCATGTCTTTGAGTTCGCCCTGCGTCTTCGGCACGTGGTACTCCTCGGAGTGCTTCACGACGAGTTCAGAGGCGTGGAAGGTGTTCCCCTCGAACTCGCCGCGCACCACGACCCCCTGGTTCTCCTTGAAGAGGTCGCTCACCGCGCCGCGGTACTGCACCGGGAAGGTGGCGCCGCCGTCGGTCACGTCGAATCTCAGGTCGAGGGTCTGCGGGTCGTACCGCACCGCCCTCACCAGCCCGCCGATGCGCAGGGGGCGGCCCTCGTACTCGGCGCGCTGTTGCAGGTACTCGGTGGGTGTGACGAAGTATTCCAGGCTCTTGCCCAGGTTCCCGAAGGCGATAAAGGCCGTCAGAGAGGCGAGCGCGACCACCCCGAGGAGGGCGGGCAGCGGGCTGCGGCGACGTCGCCGGGCCTGCGGAAGGGGAGCGGGGAGGCTCATCGCCCGCCCTCTTCCCGGTTCGCGCGCAGCCGCGCCCACATCCACACCAGGTAGGCCGCCAGGAGCAGCAAGGAAGGCACCTCCATATTAAATTCTGGACTGCTCCTGAGTGAACGCCTGATGGTGGGGATATAGACGGTCCTGTCAAGCACCGCCGTCTCGTAATAGTACGTATGAGCATATGTTCATAGATGTATTGTATGGGAAACTGAGATCGAGTTCAGGGTCACCCGTCCCACCTTTCCTGCCGCCTTGCCCGAACAGACGGAACAGACGAGGCCCCCAGTCCCGCCATGGAGAGGCTCTCTGCGGCGCCCAGGAGGCCGCGAGGAGTTTCCGCGCTTGAATCCTGGTTCCGTCAGCCCGTCAAAGGCCAGTTCGTTACTGAAGGTGGGTCCTGTGCTCCTCCGTCGCGTGGCTTGGGGGCTGGCCAGCTTCCCGCGCCCGACACCGCCGCCCTCGACGGTTTGGGCCTGAACTCATGTCCGGTGCCCCAAGCGCCCCTCGACCGCCTGTTGTTCGAACGGACGCGGGGACAGGGCGCGGCACTGAGCTGCGGGAACCGGATGGAAGGGCTGTTGCACTTCCCGAACGCGGACCCCGCTTACAGTGCCCAGCCGCGCAGGCCGGGAGGGGCCTTTGACCTGCTGGCGGACGGGCTGCGCCAGACGCGCCGGGAACTGCTGATCGCCAACATGATCTGGGACGACGACCCGGACGCCCCGGGGGCGGGGGTCGCCGGGGCCATCGCCGCCCTGCGGCGGGACGTGGCCGCGTTCCCCGAGCGCTACCCCGACGGCATGACCGTGCGCGTCATGCTCTGGGGGCGATGGAACGAGGCGTGAAGGTCCGCGTCTTGATGGTGGACTACGGTATCGACCGCCAACCCAAACGCAGCGGCGTGGCCCTCCTGCGCCTGGAGGCCCGGCGGCGCGGCATCGAGGACCGTTTCGAGGCCCGGTACGTCACTTTCGGGATGCACACCAAGGCCTTCACCGTGGACGACCGCCTGGTGCTGGCGGGCAGCATGAATTTCCACTTCTCGTCCTGGGGTTCCCTCGGCCTGAATGAGGCGATGCTCGCCACGAGCGACGCGGGGGCCGTGGCCCAGCAGCGGGCGAGTTTCGAGGACGTGTGGGCGCACCACAGCCGTGCCATTGAGCAGGAGTGGTGGATTGGTGGATGCGAAACGTGGAGCCACGACCTCAACAGCAGGAGCTGGGCAGGAACTGAGCCAGCCGGAATGCTCAACCCCGCCCCTGGGGGACGGCGACAGGTGAAGCTGAGCCCGTGGGATACTGCCAGCATGATCTCAAGCCGTTGGGGTGCCGCCCTGCTCGTCAGCATCTGGCTGGGGGATGCGACCGCGCAGACGAGCCTGGACATTCCTGCGCTGCCCCTCCCGTCTGCCCCGCCTTCCTCATCGACGACGGCTCCGGTGCCTGTTCCTGCGCCCGCCCCGGCCCCGTCGCCTGTCCCGGCACCCGCACCCGAGCCGACTGCGGCTCCGACCCCGCCCACCCGGCCTGCCCGGACGGCGCCGCTGCTGATCACGGTGCAGGCGCAGTGGCCCGCCCTGGTGGATGGCAAAAAGACGACGGTGCCCTTCAGCCGTACCCTGACCCTGCCCGGCCCCCGTGTGGCGGAGTTGCGCTCCCGTAGGGTGATCACCGCCAGCCTGGAAGCGGACCTGCGGGAGTTCCTGGCCGACCTGCCCCGGGAGCCCCAAAACGCCCGCTTCGAGAACCTCTGGGACGGCTGGGCGGTCGTGCAGAGAGGCAGTCTGACGGTGGACGAGACCAAGACCCGGGCGAACGTCCTCGCCGCCCTCAAAGACCCGCGTGGGGTGAAGGCGAACGTCGTCGTGACTGGACAGACCGCGCCCAAGCGGACGCTCGACTACTTCCTGTCGCGCGGGATCACGGCCCACCTGGGCACGGGCGAGACGAACTATTACGGCAGCAGCCCCGAGCGCGTGACGAACATCCACGTTGGGGCCAGCCGCTTTCAGGACCGCTTGCTGGAAGGCAAGACGTTTTCCTTCAACCAGATGGTGGGACCCATCAACATGCGCACGGGCTTCGTCACGGGCCTCGTCATCGCCGGTGACCGCACGGCCAACGGGGTCGGCGGCGGCATCTGTCAGGTGAGCACGACCGTGTTCCGCACCCTGTACAGCGCGGGCCTGCCGATCCTCGAGCGGCGCAACCACTCGTACCAGGTGCGGTACTACGACCCGCAGGGTCTGGACGGCACCATCTACCAGCCCAACCTCGACCTGACGTTCGCTAACGACACGGGCGGGGCGCTGTGGTTCCAGAGCGAGTGGAACGACGAGGAGACCCGCCTGACGGTCAGTGTGTTCGGCCGGGCGCGCGACTTCACGGTGGAGGTCGGGACACCGCAAACCCTGAAGAGCACCCCCGCGCCCCCGGACCGCCTGATCCGGGACGCCACGTTGCCCGCCGGGGCGCGCAAGCAGGTGGATTGGGCCGCTCCCGGTGCCGTGATGGAAGTGACGCGCCGCTTCGTGCGGGAGGGGCAGACGTTCAAACAAGACACTCTGAAGAGCACCTACCGGCCCTGGCCCAATATCTTCCTGGTCGGTACCCGGCGGTGACCGCCCAGCAGGGAACTCATTGGAGGTGAGAAGGATCGACGGCCTTGCCTCCCTGGGAGAGGCGGTAGTCCACATGGGCGCCGCTGCTGTTTCCGGTGCTGCCGACCCGGGCGATCACCTCGCCGGCGTTCACCCGTGCCCCGACCCGGACGAGATTGGCGCTGTTGTGGCTGTAGCGGGAAGTGAGCCCGCCGCCGTGATCGACGACCACCGTCCAGCCCCAGCCGCCCTGGCCGTCAAAGCGGGACTCGGTGACGGTGCCGGGCAGGACGGCGCGGATTGGCGTGCCGCTGGGAGCGGCCAGGTCCAGACCGGGGTGGGTGGCCCGGAACGGTGTCGTAAGCCGGCCCTGCACGGGCCGCACGGCGCTCACCCGCACCGAGGCGGGACGCAGGATGACCGCCGTGCGCGTGCGGGCCAGCGGCGCGGCGGGGAGGGTGAGCCGCTGCCCCACCCGCAGGGTGCGCCGGGGGTCCAGCGCCGGGTTGGCGTTCAGCAGGGCCTGGAGGGTCAGGTTCTGACGCTGGGCGATCCGGGACAGGGTGTCTCCAGCGCGCACGGTCCAGGCCCGCGTCTCGCTGCGGAACTCCGGCAGCCGGAGAACGGTACCGGCCCGCAGAGCGTCCACGCCGACCCCGGGATTCGCGCGCCGCAGCGCCGCCACCGTGGTGCCGGACCGGAGAGCGAGTCGGGTCAGCGTGTCGCCCGACTGCACTGTGACGGGGGTGGCAGCGGAGAGGCTGGCGGCCGTGAGGACCAGCGCCGTGAGCAGAGAGCGTCGCATCAGCGTGCGGCACCTTATCAAGCGTGTTTAAAAGGTTGATGAATGATCAGGCGCGCAGATGAGGAGTCCTTCCATTGGACCGCCGAGGGCTGGCCTAGCGCCGGGGAGGACAGGGCGCGCCAGGCAGCCTCCACACCGATTGGGGCAGGCCGGAAGGTCAGGGACAGAGACCGGGCAGTAACGACGAGAGGAGCGTCCTCGCCGAGGTCCCGTTGCTTCCTACGAGTCACATGGGAGCGAACGGGGGCTCCCCGAAAGGCCCTTTTAAGATCACCTCTTCGCCGCCCTTCACAGGTGCTCGTGCCGCAGAGACACCGCGGACAGGGCGTGCTCCACCCGTGTCCGTCACCCGCGTCGAGAATCACGCCGCGTGCAGGACAGGTTTTGCAGAGTCCGCTGAGCCACCTGACCCTTGTTGAGGACTTGCTTCGCTGACGGGCTCTGGAGTTCAAAGAAGGGGAGGTCAAAGGGCGCAGTGGCGGGGTTTGGCGGAACGCCCTGAGGGTGTGAGCGATGCACGGGGCTCAGCGCGCCGCCTTCGCGAGTCGCCAGACGGGGTCACGCACACCGTTGGACAGTCACAGGTCCTACCTGCAACAGGCGGAGGTCGAACCCCTAAAGGAGGACGACAGGTTGGTCGAGATTCGTCCACGTCTGGACGCCGCCCTGCACTGGGTGTAAACCCTTGGGGGAACGGGTCCCGTGTCAGGGGTTCTCAATCCGCAGGACCCAGTCCTGGCCACGCCCGCGCGATGGAGCGGAAAAGGACCGCTCGCCGGAGTTCGAGAAGGTGCTGATCACCGTCGTTCGCCCCGTTCTGGGGTCGAGCCACGACGCCCGCACCTGCACTCCACCCACCCGCCCCAGCGTGACCGTCACCGCGCCGCCATCCGGCAGGTACACCCAGGCATAATCCCTGCCCCGCACCGCCACCACGGGCCGGGCCCCGGTGAAGCTCCCCTTCACCAGCGTCGTGTCCGGCGCCCGTCCCTGGGCTGGACGCGACTCTAACAGCTTCCTGAGAAGCTGCAACTGCCGGGCTCCTGGCGCCGAGAGCGCCTTCAGCCACGCCTTGTCGCCGTCATAGACGTCAAATCCCCAGATCACCCGGTGGCCGTAGGCGTGTCCGGCCGCCCCCGCGAAGGTGCTCCAGTACGCCACGTTGCGCACGTCCACCTCATCGGCGTAGCCATTTTTCTGATCGTTACAGACGGTGTGCTGTTCGTACACGGGCTCGGCGTTGATGACCGGCTTGACAGGAGTGCGCTTGAAGGTACTCAGCACCTTCTCGGCCTCGCGCTGATCGCGGCAATGCCCGGTTTGCCAGAGATTGAAATCCAGCCACGGCTCGGTGTGGAAGTACTCGGCGGAGGTCTTGCCCCCGCGCGGGTGATAGGTGATCAGGGCCCGGTCACGTCCCCCCACGCCCTGCTCAATGCCTTCGGCCATCGCCCGCCACACGGCGCGTTGCTCCTCCGTCTCCGGATTCCGGTCGCCGCCCAGGACCCAGATGACCGGCTTGTCCCCGTACCGCTGGCCCAGGAACACCCCGTATGAGCGGGCCGACTCGGGGGTGAAGATGGGCTGGTCGTTCACCCAGCGGCCCCAGGTTGGCAGCAGGGCGACCGTCAAGCCCAGCGAGGCGGCTTGATCCACCACATAATCCACATGGTCCCAGTAGTCGTATTCGGCGGGGTTAGCGGGATTGTTCCCCGGAGTTGTGGCGAGGCGAGTCGGGTCTTTGCCTACCAGGGGCAGGTCGCCCTGGGCGTTGGGGACGGTCAGGCCATCCATCTCGGCGAGGGCGACGGCCTGAATCACCGTGAAGCCCTGCGCGGCGCGCGTCTGGAGGTACTGCCGGGCGTCCTCGCGGTTCAGGCGGTGGAAGAGTTCCCACCCGGTGTCCGCCCAGTACAAGAAGGGCTGCCCATCCGTGCGTTGCAGGCGCCGCCCATCGGGCGAGACCGTCAGGCGCGGTGTTGGAGGTGGCGCGGCACTGGGAGGACCCTCGGTAGTGGGAGGCGTGCCGGGAGCCGGATCGGTCCCTGACGCCTCAGGCGCGACACACCCGCTGGTCAGGAGACCCAGGGTGAACACGGCCGAGGCGGCCGTGCCTTTCAACGTCGGGGTGCTTGGCAAGCTCAGCATGGAGGTACTCCTCAGGGGCGGGGCAAGGCGGGAATTGGCTGGAAGCACGCCCTGCGCCTTCCGAACGGCTGATCAGGGTCGGTCCAGGGGTCTGGACGTGCTGGGGCGCCCGCCCGCACGTCATCGCGGCGCAGCTCGTGTGGCCGCCGCACCGTCAGGGGAACGTCGTCGGGACGGGGGGCTGGAGTCATGGTCACCTACACCTCCGAAAGCGCCGTGATGACCGAAGATTCGCAACGGGTGGTCCGTGTACGGGAGCAGGCTGCCCCTGGGGCAACGTTGAAGTCTTCGGTTATCGTCGGGGGCGTCACTCAGACGGGACGCCGCACCCGCGGCCAAGCCAGTATGCCGGATCAGCGTGAGAGATGAATCGGAGTTTGGCTCATCCTGATGGTCTCGCTTGCCATCGCCAGCGGCGCACCTGCGCGTCGGCGGTCCTGGCACTATTCACCGCGGAGCGCAGGGTGATCTCAATGTACTGGTGCCCCAACCGTTTGCAAGTCGTTGCTGGACTGCCCCGACGTTCACAGATTCGATGGTGCAGCTCTTCCGTTGATTCCGTGCAGTAGGACAAGTGAGCCCCTTGGGGAGGATAGGCACCTTGAACGCCCCACATCTGAACAGGCCCACAGGTATAATTGAAATGTGACCCTTCCCCCGACCGTGCTCGATTACCACGTGGCCCGGATGGACAGTGAATACCGTGCCCAGGACGTGGTTCGAATTGTGGCTAGACTGCCGGGGGCACGTCACATTAAAGTAAACGTCCGGACGCAGCACCTGCATCTGGAACTGGATGAAACGCAGACGCCCCGGTACATCCTGGAGAATAATCTGCTCCTGCTGGCATACGAGGCCCGCTCCTTTCCCAGCGTTTCAGGCTCTGGAGCAGACCATCCAGTGGGCCTGGAGCAGACCCACGTCCTGCCGGGCCAGCCCTCTTTGGACGCTCCCGCCGGGACGGGGGGACCGGGCCGTTCCCGGGCGGACCTACCCGTCCACATCAGCGATGAGGCGTCCCGCCGCCCAGGCATCAACACTGGGGAGCAGGAGCGACGCTCTTCCCGGTTCCTTCTGATCGTCTTGCTGGTGCTGGCCGTGACCGTGATCCTCTGGGATGGGTGGGCCCTGACCCACGGGCCAAACGTGCTCCCGCTGCTCAGGCACTTGTCGTCCCCTGCGGACCACACCTGGTTCCTCTCGCCTTGGCTGACGGCGGCCATCGCGCTGCAGGTGATGGTCGGCCTGGTGGTCGTGGTCCTCCTGCTCAGCGGGTGGCTGTCACGCGACCTGCGCCGGGCACTCGCCTGGCTGGCGGCTGGGGTGTTCGGCGATGCCCTGGCCCTGCTGCTGGACAAGGCGTCCGGTGTGCTGCTGACCGTCCGCCCGCTGGTCCGACGGCTGGAGGGGCCGCGCCTTGCCGGGGCCCACCTCCCCGACGCGCTCCTGCTGGTGGGTGTGCTGGGGATGCTCCTCACGCTCCGGCGCTCACGGCTGCCCCCCATCCGTCGCCAGCGCCCTTCACCCCGAGGCCCTCGTCATAGGTGAAGCGAGCGCAGCGGTGGCAGGGAAGCGGGCGGCGGTCCTGCCCGCAGATCCAGGTCGGGAGAAGGGCCGCTGGCCCTTTAGCCTGGTAGGAGATGCTTACGCTGGGCCCCTCACGTCAACTCAGGACCCGGGTTTTGGCTTCCCGGTGAAGCGGTCGGCTCCCTCCCTTTCTGATGGCGGGACGGCCACCGTGAAGGGTGCGCGCTGTACCGTCCGACGCGCGAGTGTCATCACCGGCGGGCCACTCGCCGGGAAGTCCGCCCGCGCTGCCCGGGGGCGAGCTTGACCCTCGCCGCCCCGCGCGGCGCCCGGTGGTTCTGGACTTCTCGACCTCCTGGTGGGTCCTGCCGAGAGGAAACGCTCCTCTTCCCTGAACGGGGCAGGAGGACGGGGATGGCCCTCTCAGCGAGAGCCGGAGTGAGGCGGGAGACCACGTGACGCTGGCCTACCAGCGATTTGCCCGGGCGGAGAACCAGACCCCCTGCGCCTGGTTGTTCAAACCTCAGGCCGAGAAGTGAAGGTCGCCCTCTCGCAGGACTACGCGGACGACGTGCAGGTGCAGATGGTGACGCCGCAGCCCGACAGCATGACCTCCAACCCGGACGGGCTGCGCCTGACCTTCGAACCGGAGCGCCCGGGGCCGCTGCCGATCACGCTGTTCGTGGAGCCCGAGCGGCCCGGCGTGGGCTGCGGCAAGTTGAGCGTGAACGGGGCGCAGTTCGTCTTCCGCCAGTGGACCTGGCCGTAAGGAGC
Organism: Deinococcus aetherius; assembly: GCF_025997855.1. Classification (NCBI taxonomy): domain Bacteria; kingdom Thermotogati; phylum Deinococcota; class Deinococci; order Deinococcales; family Deinococcaceae; genus Deinococcus; species Deinococcus aetherius. The sequence goes on along the minus strand of NZ_AP026563.1, from coordinate 185,524 downwards.
CCGATGAACCCTGCCCTGAATGCCCTCGCCGTCTACGGCTTCCTGCTGCTGGTCTTCCGCGTCGCGGGGCGGTGGACCCTCGGGCAGATCACCATCTTCGACTGGTCGTCGTCGGTGGGGACAGCACGCTCTCTCACGCGGCGGGGCTGCTGGCGGGCACGGGAACGGGGCTGGGTGTGCTGCCGCTGGAGACCGGCAACACCTTCGCGCGCAGCGTGGGGGTGCCACTGGACCTCCCCGGGGCTGCTCGCCTGGCTGGTGGTGGGCGCGCGGGTGCTGCTGGGGCACCGGGCACTTCGCCTGGACCTGACGTGGGAGGGGGCCGGGCGCGGCTGCGGACCCATCAACTGCTGGTGGCGAACGGGCGCTACGTGGCGGGACCGCTGCGGGCCGCGCCCGGGGCGTCGGTGGCGGACCGGCAGCTCGACGTGCTGGACTTCGGGGACGGGCGGCTGCTCAGCCTGCTGCGGGTGGGGCTGGGCTGGGCGGCGGCGGGCGCAGCAGCTCACGGCGGGGCGGGTGAGGGTCACGAGCCGGGGCGGCCCCGTGTGGGCGGGCGTGGACGGAGAAATGCTGCGGGCCACCGACCTGTCCCTCACCGTCGCCCCACGCGCCCTGACGGTCGTGGTGCCGGACGGCTTCGACGCGCGCCGGGCGTGAGTCGGCGCCGTGGGGCTTGGGAGCGAGCATGAGCGAGTCCAACGAGAGCAATTTGTTGTACCCGCCGGACCCGGTGCTGGTGCGGTGTGGGCGCGTGGAATTCAGGGGGGAGTACCGGAAGTTGGGCCCCGGGGTGGCGGTGGTGTCCCTTGTCTTCGACGAGTGGTATCCCTCCCTGGGTGAAGCCGTGACCCTACTGGACGGGCCCTCGCAGCGGCGGGCGACGGTGTACAGCGTGTGGGTCTCGCCCCGTGAACAGCGGGTGGAGTTGCATCTGAACCTCACGGAGTAAGGTCAACTCTTGGAAAACGTCTGCGTTCTTCCTCGGTTATGCCCCAGAGGGCCTGAAGGGACTGCCCCCAGTTTCCGGAGACGTCCGGGCCTCGTCCGCGAGGTGAACCTATGAGCTGGGGTGCCGCAGGGCTCTCCCCCCGTACCCGGGACCTGCTCGTGCTGGCCTGGCCCGCCATCACCGAGAACCTACTGCAAAGCGCAGTGGGCTTCGCGGACTCCTTCTTCGTGTCCCGGCTGGGCCTGGAAGCGGTGGCTGCCGTGGGCGTCTCGAACGCTCTCTTGCAGGTGTTCTTCGCAGTCTTCCTCGCCGTCGCCACCGCCTCCGGCGCTTTCAGTGCTCGCACCACCGGCTCGGGGGACCGGCCTGCCTTTCGGCAGGCCACCGTGCAGGCCCTGTGGCTGGCCGCTCTCGTCGGGCTGGCCTGTGGCCTCCTCGCCCTGGTGCTGGCCGGGCCGCTCCTCACCGTGATGGGGGCCACGTCAGAAGTCCGGGCCGCCGGGGCCATCTACTTCCGCATCGTGGCCGTGCCCTCGGCGGTGATCGCCGTCATGTACGCGGCTGGGGCCGTGCTGAGGGGGGCCGGGGACACCCGGGCGGCCCTGAACACGGGGCTATGGATGAACGCCGCGCACGTCCTGCTCGACCCACTTCTGATCTTCGGTGTCGGCTTTGGCGGTCTCGGCATCGTGGGGGCGGGTGTGGCGACCGTTCTGGCGCGGGTCCTGGGGGCGGCCTTACTGCTGAGGCGACTTCAGCGGGTCGGGGCGCTGCCCTCCGCGTGGCGGGAGGTCCGACCCGACTGGGGCGTTCTGCGCCGCATGTCCAGTCTAGGGATTCCAAGTGCCCTGGAGCGGCTGGCGATGCGCCTTGGGCAGATCGTGTATTTCGGCCTGATCCTACGGCTGGGCACCGAGGTGTACGCCGCGCACACCCTGACCGGCAATTTCACGCTGTTCGCGTCGGTCGCGGGGACCGGGCTCGCGGCAGCCACCAGTGCCCGGGTCGGTCAGCGGCTGGGCGCGGGTGAAGAGGAGGAAGCGCGGCGCTACGCCCTCGTTGGGGTGCGGGTGTCATCGGCCCTGATGACGGGCCTGGCGCTGCTCGCCTGGCTCGGGTCGTTCTGGGGAGCGGGCGTCCTGACGGGGGACGCGCGGGTGATGACCCTGATCGTGCTGGCGCTGGGCATCGACGTGCTGACGCAACCGGCTACGGGCGTCGTCACCGTCCTGACGGCGACGCTGCAAGCGGGCGGAGACACCCGTTTTCCGATGTGGACGACCCTCTTGGGCATCTGGGGGGTGCGGACGGTCGGCGTGTATCTGCTGGGCGTACGTCTCGGCTGGGGGCTGGTGGGGGTGTGGCTCGCCATTCTGCTCGACAACTACGTTCGTGCAGCCGTGCTGTGGTGGCGTTTCCGGTTGGGGCGGTGGGTCCGGGAGTTGTGAGCGTCCCGCTCAAGCCCTCGCACGGGACCCACAAGCCCAGCGCCTGTTTTGGACGGGAAGGCGGCCGGGAGGCGACCGTCTATGCTGCAGAAAGCCGTCTCCCCAGGAGGACCCATGAAGCGTCTGCTCGTGCTGCCAGCCCTGGTCACGCTCGCCCTGTCCCAGGCTGGGGGCGGGGCAGGCCCACGGCGCCCCCCCGCCCCGAACTTCACGTTCACAGACCTCGGGGGCGAACAGGTAAGTCTCGCCGACCTGCGCGGCCAGGTGGTCATCGTGCTGTTCGGTGCCTTAGGTTGTGCCCCCTGCCGGGAAAACGACCAACTGCTGCGCCAGTACCAGCTTGAGTACCTGACGCACGACCTGGCGGTGATCAGCCTGCACGAGCGGGCCACGCTGGAGGCGTTGCGGCGCTACGACGCGGAGTTCACGTTCAGCACCCTGACCGGGCTCGACCCGGGGCAGGAGATTGCCCGCCGGTATCACGCCTCGCCCCTCCCCGTGACGGTGTTCATCGACCGCGACGGGTTGATCCGGGGGGTGCACCGAGGACGCCTCGACGAGGGGCAGCTCGTTCAGGCGCTGGGGGGGCTGCTGTAGGCGCCACCTACCCACCCAGCGCCGCGTTGGCCCGACGCCGGAACTGCTGGAGTTCCTTGCTGTCCGGGAAAGCCCTCAGGGCACGTGCCGTCCACTGGAGCGTCTTGCGGTGGTCGCCTGCCCGGGTCCAGGCCTGGGAGGTCTCCTGCCGGTAGAGGTCGTACAGGGTGGGCACCCCGAGCGCCACCGCACGGTCGAAGTTGGAGACGGCGGCCTGGACGTTGCCCAGCCGCAGGTTCGCCTTGCCCAGGCCCCACCAGACGTACGGGTCGTTCGGCCGGGCCCGGGTGTCCTGGTCCCCGTGCAGCTTCAGGTGCCGCCAGTTGGCCGACGCGCTGAAGTCGTCGCCCAGCGCCGCGTGCACCTGCCCCTCCTTGGCTGGGGGGTAGGCCACTAGGTACTCCCCGTTGTAGAAGCGCCACAACTCCAGCAGTTCGGCGGTTGAGAGGCGCAGCGAGGGGCCGCGCGGGGGATCGCTCACCAGGAAGTAGACTGGGCCGTACCCGTAGAACGTGCGGAAGTGCGCCACGTTGCTGGCCGCCCTCAGGCGCTGTTGCAGCACGACCGGAAGGCCCCGGGAGAGCAGTTCCCGCAGGAGGTCCGCATCTCCGGCGTACCGGATGACGCTGCGCAACCCGAAGCGGCCCAGGTAGGCGGCTAGTTCCAGGCTGGTGACCTGCGGGTCGCCGGGGGAGTCCTTCATGGCGTTCGCGGCCTGGGCCTGGGTGACCCGGGAGCCGTAGGAGCCCAGGACGGTCAGGGAGGTGACGGGCGCGCAGTTGTCCGGCCCCTGGTCCTCGTGACGAATGCCGTCCAGGGTGACGCGCGTGGGCAGGGCCAGGGCCGCTCCCCCAGCACGCAGAGGGCCAGCGAACACCGGAGGAGCAGGGAGCGTGTCATTCCCCATCTTGTCGGGTGGACGCACCCTGCGGCTCACCTGCCCCACGGTTCACCTTGACTGTCCCTTGAGGTGCGCTGGGAACCCCCGTTCCTGGCCGCGACGTTCAAACGGAAGAGGCGGGAACTCTGTGCCCTGTTTTGCGGACCTTCCGGCAGGTGCGCTGCGGTGAACGACGCCGAGCCCGGCGGGGGGAGGGTCAATGCCGCCGTTGGAAGACCGCCAATTCTCCTTCCGGGTCGTGGACGGCCCGGTCAGCGGGGGCTACCCGCTGCGGAAACACCGCGTAGTTGCGCCCACCGGGGTAACGGGCGCTGGGGTAAAGGATGGTGTCGTACCGGGCACTGTCCAGAACAGCCCGCCCGAGGAGCTGCGTCAGGGCGAGTTGCCCGTTGACGTTCAGCGGCAGCCACGCCTGAAAAAGGTAGCCCGCCTGCACGTCAAGGTGTGCCTCCACCCCGGGGTCGGTGAGGTCGAGGACCGACCGCAGGCGCAGTTTGACGGTGATGTCCAGGCGGGGGCGCTGGTCCGGTCCGGGCTGGATGACGACGCACGGCGGGCCCATGACCGCCGTGATCACCCGCGCCTCGGCGTGGGCGACGGCCGTGTTCTCCGCCAGGTACAGCAGCTCGTGCGCCTCCGGGAAGTCCTGCGGCGCGTTGTACCGTCCTCCCGTGATCACCGAACCGGCGGTGTTCAGGGGGTCGGGGCTGTACTTGCGCAGCGCCAACAAAGGCACGGTGCGGTAGGTGTCGATGACGTTGGTTGGCGTCCACAGCGGAGCGTCAAGCAGGGCGCGCCTCAGGTCCTCGCCCTGCCGCATCAGGTCGGCATGCCCGTCTCCGCCAGCAGCAACAGGCGCTGCACGGCCACCGGCCGCCGTTCCAGCAGGTACGAGAGCGGCGCCCGGCCCCCCAGCACCGGGTTAGGAGCGCGCAGCCACATGCGCCCCACCCCCAGGTCCCCGAACACCTCCTTGAGATGCAGCCCGATCTCCTCCAACTCGTGCAGCGGTTCCTGGAGCGAATCGCTGGTCGGGTGCTTGCTCAGCCCACTGGGGTCGCGCTCCAACGCCTGGGCGAGTTCGCGCATCGTCAGGCCGAAGGTGCCCGCTACCCGCCGGGCGTCCAGCTTGCCGCTGCGCGGGTCACGGGCGTCCGTGAGCAAGTGGGCGGTCAATCCTTCGGGGGTCATCAGCGCCTCCCGAGTCCACCCTACCACAGGGATTCCATTTCACCTCCTTTTTTCATCTACAGGGGGTCGTGGGGTGGACTGGATAGGGTTGTGGCCGAGGTGTCGCCTGCCTTGTTCGTCGTGGGGCGGGGGCTAGTCGGGACCGCAGTAGTCGATGTCCGCCCCGGTCTGAAAGTTCCCGACCACGCTCTCCCGTTTGTAGGGATACCCGAGGCAAACCCCTTCGGCAGCCCGCTCGAAGGTGAAGCGCTGTTCCTGACCGGTGGGCGTACCCCCGATCACCAGCGGCCGCCTCGCCTCGTAAATAGCGCAGTACGGCGTGCAGAAGTAAAAGCCCAGGGGTTGCCCTTGCGCGTTCTTCGCCACCACCGCGCCGCCCGTCTCCACGGCGCGGCGATTCTCGTTCCACAGCGCCACGCTCGCCGCCGGGTCGGGGTCGAGCGCCCACATCTCGTCGATCACCCGCCCAGCCTTCGGGTCGCCCCGCAGAGCCTGGGCACTGTTCGGGTCGGTCATCGCCCAACGGTCAAACCCCGGCTCCCCGGGCAGGGGCGTACGGAGAAGGGGGGTCTTGCCCTTCGCCTTGCGGGGGAGACGCTGCGCCCACCCTCGGTCAGCAGCGCGAGATAGCTGATGAGCTGCCCCGCCCGGTACAGCCCCTCGATGGCCCCTTTGGCGTGCTCCTCGACCTGCTCGTGCAGGGCCAGCGACGCGCCCGGCCGGTACATGCCCGAGACGAGGTTCGCCTTGGACAGCGCCCCCTCGAATTGGCCGCGCAACCGGGCCAGCTTCGGGGCGTCGGCCTCGGGCGTGGCCTTCTCCAGGTGGTGCACCGCGGCCTCAGCGTGCAGGCGCAGGGCGTCCAGGGTCGCGATCATCGCGGCGAGGTGCGGCCTCGGGCAGGGTTCCACCGGGGACCACTTCGGGAGTTTAGCGGGCAACGTCCTGGCGGGCAGTTCGAAGTCCGGGTCGTGCCCCGCCTCGCTCGCGTAGCCCAGCCAGCGCCCGACCTCGGTGTAGTAGGCGTTCACCTGATCGAAGGTCACGGGCGGCACGAAGCCCACCGTACCCGGGTCAATGGCCCCGTCCGCCTCCAGCATCTTGTGGGCCAGGGTTTGCAGGGCGAACGCGTTTCAGGCGCAGGCGAGTTCGAGGCCGACGTGGCGCTTGACCGCGAAGGGACTCGTGCCGCTGAGGGTGAGGTCGAAGCGGCGACATTCGGCGGCGTCAAGCAGCGGGTGGACCTGCGCGCCCACCCGACGGTAGGCGTACAGCGTCTCGGCGTCCCGTTCACCACGGGTCAAGGCCCGCACGCGGGTCCACACCCCAGGGGGCTCCATGCCCGTACGCTACGGCATCCACCGTGGGGCCGTTTCCCCTCGGGCGGACAGACGAACGCGCCTGGGTGAGCCCCCAGAACGGCGGAAGCGTGCGAAGCCCCGGGCCCCAGAACGGAGCGCGGGCTTCCCCCAGGTGGCGGTGGCGGTCAGCCCCCCAGCCCCGGGAGGTCAGGGGGGCACCGTGCGGTCCAGGCCCGCACCTGAACTCCGCGAAGACCGGGGGCGGCTGGCCCCCACGGGCACGTCCGGTGCCCCCTGCGGGGCGTCAGGACGGCCCCGACCAGCCGCGCAACTCGCGGTAGCGTTCCCGGGGCTCGGCCGTGAGCGGGTGGATACCGTGCCGGGCGCACCAGCCCAGATGGAAGATCGTGCCCAGAGCAAAGGGACTGAAGGTCCAGACGAGCGACCACGGGCGGCCGACCGTGCGCGTCGTCAGCCCCACCCCCGCGAAGTAGACGGCCCACTTCGCCAGGCGACGGGAAAGGCGGGTGCCCTCCTCGAAGTGATGGAAGAGGGCGAGCCCGGCGCTCGCCAGGACGGGAGCGGCCACGAATTCCAGCGGCATACCGCACCTCCTGCACGGGGCGGAACGGGGGGCCCGCGCTACCCCAGGAACGTCTGGGCCAGCAGATACACGTTCAGGCCGATGATCAGCGCCGCGATCACCCACCCCGCCACCGTGACGAGCCGGGTGTTGACCAGCCCCCCCATGATGTCGCGCCGGGCGGTGAAGATCAGGAGCGGCACCAGCGCGAAGGGAATACCGAAGGACAGCAACACCTGCGAGAGAATCAGGGTCGAGGTCGGGTTCAGCCCCGCCAGGATCACCGCGAAGGCGGGCAGCATGGTGATCAGTCGCCGGACCAGCAGTGGGATGCGGAACCCCACGAAGCCCTGCATCACCACCTGTCCGGCCATCGTACCCACCGTCGAACTGGACAGTCCAGAGGCCAGCAACGCCAGCGCGAACGCCACGGCCGCCGCCCCACCCAGCAGGGGCGTCAGCGTCTGGTACGCCACCGTCAGGTCCGCCACGTCCGACTTGCCGGTAAAGTGAAAGGCCGCCGCCGCCGAAGCCAGCATGCTCATGTTGATCAATGCGGCGATCGTCATGGCGAGCACCACGTCGAGCAGGTTGTACCGGACCAGCCGCCGTTTCTGATACTCGGTCCCCGCCGGGATGCGCCCCTGGGTCAGCGCGCTGTGCAGGTAGATCACGTGCGGCATCACGGTCGCGCCGATGATGCCCACCGCCAGGTACAGGCTCTCCGGCCCCTCGAAGCGCGGCACGAAGCCGCCCAGCGCCTCCAGCCCGGGACGGCTGAGCATGACCTGAACCAGGTACGCCAGCGCGATCACGCCCACGAAGGCGCTGATGGCGATCTCGATGGGCCGGAAGCCCCGGTTTTGCAGGGCCAGGATCGAGAAGGTGATGACGCCGGTGATGGTCGCGCCCCACAACAGCGGGAGGTTGAACAGCAGGGCAAAGGCCAGCGACGCGCCCAGGAACTCGGCGAGGTCGGTCGCCATCGCCACGATCTCGGCCTGCACCCAGTACAGCCACACCACTGGCCGGGGCCACTGTTCGCGGACGTGCTCGGGCAGGTTCTTCCCCGTCACGATGCCGAGCTTGGAGGAAAGCGTCTGGATCAACATCGCCATCAGGCTGGCGCCCAGCACCACCCAGAGGAGCAGGTAGCCGAACTGCGCGCCACCCTGAATGTTGGTGGCGAAGTTCCCGGGGTCCATGTAGGCGACCGACGCGACAAAGGCCGGGCCCAGGAAGGGCAGCACCCGGCCGAGCCCCCGGCGATTGGAGGTCCGTTCCAGGACGGCCGCCGCCCGGGCGTTCATGCGCTCGTCGAAGCTGGGCGTGGCGCGGCTCACGCCATTACCCCCTCGGAGACCCGCACCTGTGAGGCGACGGTCAGGGAGAGGGCCAGCGGCCTCCCACCGACCTCCAGCGTCAGGATGCTCAGGGCCGGGTCACGGTGTACCACCCGCACCTCCGCCCCGGGAGTCAGGCCCGCCTCCATCAGCGCGCGCAGCACCTCCGGCTGCTCGGGCACCCGGGTGACCTGGGCCTGCTCGCCCACCCCCAGGCTCCCCAGAGGCCGCTCGTCGAGGGCAGGCAGTTCCCCGTTCAGGCCCGGGATCGGGTCCCCGTGCGGGTCGAAGGTCGGGTCGCCCAGCCAGGCGGCGATGCGGGCCTCGAAGGCCTCGCTGATTACATGCTCCAGGCGCTCGGCCTCGTCGTGCACCTCGTCAAGGGGGTAGCCCAGCGCGCGATGCAGGTACAGCTCCAGCAGCCGGTGGTGGCGCACCACCTCCAGCGCGACCTTCTCCCCGGCCGGGGTTAAGCTGGCGCCACGGTAGGCCGCGTGGTCCACCAGGCCGAGTTCGGTGAGCTTGCGCAGCATCCCGGTTGTGCTGGCAGGGGTGACGTGCAGGGCGTCGGCCAGAGCCTGCGTGCTCACGCTGCCACTCTGGCCCAGCAGGTAAAGCTGCTTGAGATAGTCTTCTGTCGCATGCGACAGGGTTCGTCCAGTCATAAATCATATTTAGGCAAGACTAAAAATAAGTCAAGGAGAACCCTCACAAAGATGTGACGACGAACCAACCGCGGGCTCCTCACTTGTGTTCCAGCAGCCCGCCGTGCAGCGCCCCCCACACCAGGCGCGCGGCGAAAACCCACATCAAGGTCCCGACCAGCAGGTCCAGCCACCGCCAGGCCCGCGGAGAACGGAACAGGGGCGTGAGACGGACGCCGCCCAGCGCGAGCAGCCCGTACCAGCCGAGGGATGCCAGGACCGCCCCGAGGGCGAAGAGGGTCGGGCCCAGCGGCGGAAAGGGTGCGGAGAGCGCGCCGAACAACACCACGCTATCTACGTAGGGGTGGGGGTTGAGCAGGGTCAGGCCCAGGGCCGTGGCTGCCACCTGGCGGGGACCGCCCACATCCCAACGAGGGGTATCAGCATCGATGACTTTGGGGTGGTGGGCAGCGTGGAACGCTTTCCAGCCGTGCCAGAACAGGAAGGCGGCCCCACCCCAGGCCGCCAGCGGGGTCAGCAGGGGAAGGTGCGTGAGCAGCGTCCCGAGGCCGGTGGTGCCGAGCGTGATGAACAACGCGTCGGCCAGGACCCCCGCTGTCCCCGCGATCAGCGGGTGGTGGCGGTGCAGGGCCTGCCGCAGGATAAAGGCGTTCAGGGCGCTCACGCCAATGAGGTGGATGGAGGAGGACCCTCACCTGGTCCGGGCGTGCCAGAGGCAAGCGTCACCACGCGGGCGGCGCTGAGGGGCGCGCCCTTCTGGTGGCTGTCAGGCGCGTTCGCGCTGGCCCGGTTCGCGTCTGCGGCGGTGGGGGCACATCTGGTGCCCCTGCTGCTCGAACGCGGGTACCCGGCGGGGTTCGTAGCCCTGATGGTCGGGGCCATCGGGCCGTTGCAACTGCTGGGCCGTCTGGTCTTCGCGCCTGCCCTGGGGCGCTGGTCGCTGAGCATTGTGACGGCGGTGATGTTCGGCCTGCTGGCGCTGGCGTTCGCAGCCCTGCTAATGCCGGGGCCATCCGGCGTGTGGGTGTTCGTGGCCTTGTTCGGCGCGTCCAACGGGGCGAGCACCTTGTCCCGGGCGGGGTTGATCGCAGAGCTGTATGGCCCGGCGAGCTACGGGAGCATCAATGGGGTGCTGGCGTTGATCGTGGCGGTGGTGGGAGCACTGGCGCCACTGCTGGTGGGGGCGGTGTACGCGGCGGCGGGCGGCTATACGGCGGCGCTGTGGGGATTGGTGTTGAGTGGCTGGTGGCGGCGGCGGCTGTGGCGCGGGCTCAACCCGCTGCCGGACAGGAGGCGAGGCACCCTTAGCGTTCATTTCCGCGCGACTGCTGGTGTGACCCCAACGTCCTGTGGTCGGGCTGGGGGCTGGTCCGCGACAGCGTGGGGGGATTGATGGACGTGGCCGCCCCCGCCGAGACGGTCGCGCGGCTGCGGGGGATCATCGGCGATCACGCGCAGGGCGCGCTGGAAGTGCATGACCTGCGGACCCGGCTCACCGGGCACACCACCTTCGTCGAGTTCCACCTCGTCGTGCCGGGCAGCCTCGGCGTCGCCGAGGCTCATGCCATCTGTGACCGCATCGAGGAGGCGATACAGGCGGAGGTCGAGGGCGCGGTCGTGACCATTCACGTCGAGCCCGAGGGGAAAGCCAAGCACTCCGGCGTCCTGGTGCTGTGAGCGGGGGCGGCCCAGAGTACTCGCCACAGGCAGGGCCTTGGCCGGGAGTCGGCGCGCGTATGCTGGGCGGAGTTCCGTTCCCAGGAGGAAGGCATGAAGCGTGCGGCCCTGTTGCTCGTCCTCGCCACCCTGGCGCTGCCCTGGTCGGCCGTTGCCGGAGGGGGCAGCCCGCGCCGCCCGGCACCGGACTTCACCGTCACGGACCTGAGCGGCCAGCGCGTGTCATTGCGTGACCTGCGGGGCGAGGTGGTCATCGTGCTGTTCGGCGACCTCGGCTGCGCCGTCTGCCGCGAGAACGACCGCCTGCTGCGGGGCTACCAGTTCGAGTACCTGAGCCACGGCCTGACCGTGGTGAGTCTGCACGAGCACGCGACCCGCGCGGAACTGGAACGGTACGACGCCGGGTTCGCCTCCAGCACTCTCACGGGACTTGACCCGGGGCAGGCCATCGCCCGCCGGTACGGCGCCCGGCCTCTTCCCACGACCGTCTTCATCGACCGGGAGGGGAACATCCGGGGCGTCCACCGGGGACGGCTGAGTGAGGGGGAACTGTTGCGGAGCCTTCAGGCCCTGCTTTGACGTTTGAGGGTCATGGGCCAGGCCTGCAAGGGGAGGCGGTGGTCCGCTGGCCCACCCTGTATAGTCTCGGGCCGCTTCCCCTGTCCCTCAGCCCATGACCGCTCTTATCAGGAAGAGTTCGCAAAAGAAAGCCGTCCAGCACGGCGATTCTTGACATCGGCCCCAGACGGCCCTACCTTTAATCCGACTGATCCACTCGGATTAGAAGGAGAACCATGCGCACTGCCTCCCTGCTGCTGACCCTGCTGCTCGCCCCGACCGCGTTGGCGGCCGACCTGAGCGGCACCAAGGCCCACCTGCTCGGCCGCCTGGACGCCCTGAGTGCCTCCACCGCCCGGCTCGCGCAGGCCTCTGACGCCTACTACACCCTTGCCAAGGGCGCCAATTTCGACTATGCCCGGCTGTGGAAGAGCAATCCCGCCGGGGTCAAGGCCGCCGTCGAGCGTACCCGCGCCGCCTGGCGCGACGCCAGCCCCCGCTACGAGCAAATTGAGGGCTTCTTCGCCGGACAGGACCCCTTCGACCGCCTGGACCTGATCATCGACGCCGCCAACCCCGGCACCGACGGGGGGGTGGACCACGACGTCAAGCTCCCCAACGGGACCGTGCTCCGGCGGCCCGGCGCGCTGTTCAACCTCACGGAGGCCGCGCTTTGGAGCCTCGATCCCAGGTACACCGCCCTGAAGGTGAACCTGGGCGCGAAGGACGGCCTCGGCAACGCCCTGCCCGACGCCAACGTGCTCAAGGGCGGGGTGGACGCCCTGCACGGGGTGGTCGGGCAACTCCGGCAGACGGCGCGGGGGTGGCAACCCAGCACGGGCTACGTGTTCAGCACCCTCACCGCCAATGTGCCCACCACCCAGGACTTCCTGGAGGTCTGGCGCGCCTCGCGCTTCGTGACCGGCGGGGCCAGCAAGACGCAGGAGTTCGCGGCCATCTCACGTCTGAACGACCTGCGCGACAACATCGGGTCCTGGCAGGTGATCTACGCGGGCGTGAGCCCTGAGGTGCGCCGCAGGAACGTGGCCCTGGACACCCAGGTGCGGGGCGGCCTGACGGAGTTGCGGGCCTATGTCGAGCGGCTGATCGACCGCGAGCGGCAGCGGCGCTTCACCCCCGAGCAGGCCCTGCTGGTGCAGCGGGAGGCGCAGGACCGGGCGACGGCCATCGCCGGTCCCCTGACCCAGGCCGCGGCCCTGCTGGGGGTCAAGGTGGCCGGCCAATGACGGGGCTGAGGTGGGTGCTCCCGCTGCTGCTCGCCGTGACCGGCGTGGCGAGTGCGGCGGACCTCGCGGCCCCGGCGCAGACGCTGCGGGCCCGGCTCGCCGACGCGCAGGTCGAACTCATCCTCGATCCCGGGCACGCGGTTACGCTCGCGCGGGAGGCTCAGGCGACCTTCGGGCGTGACCTCGCGCCCGAGCTGGGCAAGGTGGACCCGGGAGCCGCGCGTCAGGTTGCGGCTGACCTGAACGCCGCCGTCCGGGCAGCCGGGCAGGACGATGAGCCCGGCTTTGCCGCCGCCCGCACCCGGGCCTGGACCGGGCTGCTGGGCGGGACGTACCGCGCCCTGGAAAGCGCCGTGCGGAAGAACGACGTGGCCGAGGCCCGCCGGTGGCTGCCCTTGCGGGAGTACCGGCCCGCCAACCGCTTCACCCACCTCAACGCCGACGCGACCGAGGCGGTGGAAGCTCTGGCGCGGGGCCAGGCGGGGGTGGACGCCGCCCTGCTGGGCGTGCGGGCCGATCTGCTCGACGGCTACCAGACCCGCCTCAAGGACGCCCTGACCGGGCTCAGGGATGCCCAGACGCAGGGCTACCGCATTCGTGCCGCCGAGCAGACGGCCCTGGCTCGCGGCTACTTCGAGATCCTGGCCCCGGCCTACCGGGAGCAGCGTGGGGAGAAGGCCCTGGAATCGGCGCGGCGAGCCTTCGCGGCCCTGCCGGGAAGCCTGAAAGAGGTGACGGGGTTGATGAACGGCTTCCGGGCCGCGCCCCTCAGCGAGCGCGAGCGGGCCCGGCGCGCTTCCCAGGCGCTCCGTTACCTGCGTCTCGTGCCGGTGGAGTACGGACGTGGCGTGACGGGGAATGCCGGGCAGGTCGTAGTGAAGCGCGACCTGGAGATCACCGAGGCCCGCACCTTCCTGACTGCGGCGGGTGGGGCCTTCGACGACCTCGCCCCGCTGCTGGGGGACCGGGCCGGGACCGACGCGGCGAGAGGTGCCTTTGCGATGTTGGCGGCGGACCTTGACCGGGCGGCTAGGAAGGAGAATGCCCCTTCCGCAGCGCAGGTGCAGCAGGGAGTGGACGCCCTCTCGGCCCAGCTCAGCGCCCTCTTCCCAGCAGCGTGGAAGCGGCACGACGCCAGCGGTGACATTGACGTGATCCGCTCTCAGGTCGCGGCGGCGGTACGGGCGGCGGGAGCCGGGAACTACGACCTCGCCGAGAGCGGGCGGCTCGACGCCTACGCCACCCTGGAGGGCGGCCCGGAGGCGAGAATCGCGGTCTTCGCCCCCGACCTCAAGCTGCGCCTGGAAGACCTTTTCTGGAACGGGGAGGAGCCCAAGGGACTCGCCCGGCTGATCCGCGAGCATGGGGACGCAAAAGCTTTCGGGCAGACCCAGGCGGCCCTGGAAAGCGCCCTGAACGACACGGCCAAGCTGCTGGGCACGGACGTCGCGCCCGCCGCCGTGGCGACGAACGCGGGCGTCATCGTGTTCCGCGAGGGGCTGGAGGCCGTGCTGATCCTCGCGGCGCTGATGGGCTCCCTGCGGCGCGAGAACGTGCGGCACCTGCGCCGCCCGATGTGGCTGGGGGCCGCGCTCGCTCTGGGCGCCTCGGTGCTGACCTGGCTGGTGATGCAGGGGACCCTCGGGCTCTTCGCCCGCTTCGGGGAGAAGCTCTCGGCGGTGGTGAGCGTGGTCGCCATCGGCGTGCTGCTCGTGATCATGAACTGGTTTTTCCACAACGTGTACTGGACCGACCGCATGGCCGCCTTCCAGCAGCAGAAGCACCAACTGATGGGGGGCCGGGTGAAGGGTCAGTCCGCTCAGGTGCTGGGTCTGGTCGTCCTGGGGTTCACCTCCATCTACCGCGAAGGCTTCGAGACGGTGCTCTTCCTCCAGTCGCTGGTGTTGCAGAGCGGCACGGGCGTTGTCCTGGCAGGGACGGGGCTGGGTTTGGCTGCGGTGTTGGGTGTGGGCGTCCTGGTCTTCGCGCTGCAAGCCAAGCTGCCGATGAAGAAGCTGCTGGTGTGGACGGGCGGCATGATCTGCGCGGTGCTGTTCGTGATGGTGGGGAACACGGTCCACACGCTGCAACTGGTGGGCTGGCTGCCGGTGCACGCCCTGCCGGTGAGTTTGCCAGCCTGGGCGGGGTTGTGGGGCGGGCTGTACGCGACCTGGGAGGGCGTGGTCCTCCAGGTGTTCGCCGTCGTGGCCGTGATGGGAAGTTACTTCCTGGCCGAGGGGCTCAAGGAGCGTCAACTGCACCGGAAGCTCACTGCGGCCGCCTCGCGGTAGGTCGTGGGGCCAATCCGGGCAAGGGTTGAGCCTGACGCTTTGCTCCCCCCGTGTGGGTGAGGGCCCTCCGGCGCCCCCACCTTCCTCTACTCCTACCGGGAGGATTTCCGCCTCTGCAGACGCCAGGTGAGCGGCGGCCGTGGTTCCCGTCGTGCTGACTGGCTGGTGGGGGAGTGGCCTCGCCTGCTTCCCCGCGTGCTGCTCTTTCCGCGACCACCCACTCGGGGCCGACCCGCAAGCCGCTGCTTTTACATCGTCTTGAGACTTGCAGGACTTTACACAATCTGAACACAGGCGTTTTTACATAGCGGGACAACGGTCTTTCCCACTGTTGCGCTCGAAGGTTCGCCCGTCGCGCCGCCGCCCTCGCTCATAATCAAGGAGACCGACCATGCCACAAAACACCCAGGCGATGTTACAAACCCATCCCAATCCCGGGAGTGTGTTTGACCAGGGAGCCCTTGCTGCGTGCATCGACGCCTGTTTTGAGTGCGCGCAGGTGTGCACCTCCTGCGCCGACGCCTGCCTGAGTGAGCAGGGTCACCTGATGCACCTCGTCCACTGCATCCGCCTCAATTTCGACTGCGCCGACGTGTGCGGGGCGACGGGCCGGGTCCTCTCGCGGCTCACCCAGCCCGATCAGAATGTCCTGCGGGCCCAGCTTCAGGCGTGCCTGGCCGCCTGCCAAGCCTGCGGGAATGAGTGCGAGATGCACGCCCGGGACATGAACATGCAGCACTGTGCAGTGTGCGCCGAGTCCTGCCGCCGCTGTGAGCAGGCCTGCCAGCAACTCCTGGGGAGCACGAGTGCATGAAGAAACTGGTCCTGACCCTGGCCCTGACCGCCTTGCCCGTCGTCTCCGCCCAGGCGGGCGGCAGCCAGGGGGGCACGGCGGCCAACATGTCCACCACCATGATCATCCAGATGCAGACGGACATGCGTGCCCGAATGCAGCCGATGATGGAGGACCTGCGCCGCCTCTCCGGGACGGCCTTTGACCGCGCCTTCTTCTCGATGATGATCCCGCACCACCAGAGCGCCATCGAGATGAGCCGGGCGGCGTTGCCCCGGCTGCGTGATCCCCTGGTCCGGGCTTGGGCGCAGAGCATCATCGACGAGCAGCAGAAGGAAATCGCCGAGATGCAGAACGAGTTGCAGCGCCTGGGCGGGCCGGACACGGCGCGGCAGACCCGCATGCGTCAGGCGATGTCCAGCATGGGACAGATGATGACGCAGATGATGGGCCAGTCGCGAAGCCCTGACCACGCGTTCCTGGAGATGATGACGCCGCACCACGGCTCGGCCAATGAGATGGCCAACGTCGCCCTCCAGAACGGTCAGAGCGACCATGTGTTGGGCATCGCGCAGCGCATCATCATGGCGCAGGCCGACGAGATGCACGACTTCAAGGACTGGTTGCGCACCCACCAGTAGGTTCTTCCCCTTCACAGCACCCGCCAGGCATTGGCGGGTGTTCCTGTCGTCGGTGGGCCCGGCGGTGGGGTGAGTCCGGGGGCCCGGGAACCCGACGACCTGGGCACACTGCGGCTGCGGAGGTCCCAACAGACTCCTCTGCCTCCAACGGTCCGGGCTTCACTCCACCCCTCCCTTAACACAAGGGCAACACAAGTCCCCTACCGTGTTCGAGTGACATTTCGACGAACCCTCTGGATCACTCTGCTGCTCACGTCGGTGGCGGGCGCCGCGCCCTATGCCCAGCAGACGAGTTTTGGCGTTTCCTCCCCGCTGATCCAGGCCGCGCAGGCTCAGACGAGTGTTCCGGGGTCCTGGGAGCCCCTCCCGGGGCCGAGCGGTGGGCGATTGGAGAGCCGTGTCGTCGAGGTCGCGCCGTTCAACGAACTCGTGCCGAGCTGGAACGTCACGGGGCCTGTCGACAGCCCGCTGACGGTGGAGGTGCGGGTCCGGCGACCGGACGGCCGCTGGACGCCGTACTTCGGATTCGGGACGTGGCGCGCGGCGGGCACCCGCACCAGCCTGCCCGTGACGCGCACGGCGGACGGGGCGGTGAACACCGACACCTTGACCCTCCCCTCCCGCAGCACCGCCTTCCAGTACCGCGTGACCCCGGGGCCGGGCCTCCAGGTTCGTCTGCTTTCGTTCAGCACGTCCGACACCGCGTTGCGCCTGCGGGACCAAGGCCGGGCCGGGCAGGCGAGCGCCTGGAACCGGGTGCTGGCGGTCCCCGGGCTCTCGCAGATGATCTACCCGGGCGGGGGCGAGGTCTGGTGCAGCCCCACCAGCGTCTCCATGATCCTGGGCTTCTGGAACCGCCCGGTGCGGGTGCCGGACGCGGCCAGGGCTACCTTCGACCCCCGGTACGGTGGCTTCGGCAACTGGCCCTTTAACACCGCGTACGCCGGGACGCAGGGAGTGCAGGCCTTTGTCACCCATCTGGGCAGCCTGCGCGACGCGGAGGCTTACATCCGTCAGGGCCTGCCCCTAGCGGTGAGCGTGCGCTTCAAGGCGGGCGAGTTGCCGGGAGCACCCCTGTCCTGGTCGAACGGGCACCTGATGGTCCTCACCGGCTTCGACGCGCGGGGCAACCCGGTGGTGAACGACCCGGCGGCGAGAAGTGACGCGGGCGTGAAGCGCACCTACCCGAGGGCCGTCTTCGAGCGGCTGTGGCTCAACCACGCGGGAGGTATGGCGTACGTGATGGCGCCCCAACCCTGAAGCACACTTCGGCACCGCTGGGCAGGCGTCGTACAGTGGAGGTGACGCGCCGCCTCCTGTGGTGGACGTTCATGGGAGAGATGAGGACATGACGACGCGAAGGGCACGGCCGTCCCGACGCCCCCTGCTGACCGGCGCCCTCCTGGGCGTGCTCCTGGTAGCAGGTGCCGCGGGGTGGCAGGTGCGAAATGGGACGGCGGTTGCGGCAGGCCATTTGAGCGGTGACTTTCACGCCCTGCAGGTGCTGCCCGGCGGACGGCTGCTGTACGGTCAGCACGTGGGCGTCTCGATCAGCACGGACGGCGGCCGCACCTGGAGTCGGCCCGACGGTGCCGGGGACGCCATGACGCTCGCCGCTTCCCCCCGGTCCCCAGTCCTGGTCCTGGCCGGACACGACGTGCTGAAGACCAGCCGGGATGGCGGGGCGACCTGGCAGCCGACGACCTTTGGGAACCTGGCGAGCCGGGACCTTCACGGCTTCGCGGTCGTCCCCGATACGCCGAACGTGTGGTACGCGAACATCGCCGGTCTGGGGTTGTACCGGACGCGCGACGGCCGCAACTGGGAGGTGATGTCGCCGGAGACCGCGAACGCCACGGCGCTGGCGGTGGGGCCCGGCGCGGGGCCACGTCTGTACGCGCTCGTGGGAGGTGAAGGCCTCATCATGTCGGATGACGGGGTGACCTGGCAACGGGCCCGCGCCGCGCCCCCCGCCGCCCCTTCCGGCCTGGACGTCCACCCGGTCAGCGGCCACCTGTACCTCGCCGGGGCGGGTGGCCTCTGGCGTTCCGAGGACCGGGGCGCGACTTGGACGCCCCTGGGCTTCAAGGGGGGCGCGCGGCTGGTCGCCGCCGACCCACAGGACGAAGCGAAGCTGTATGCCGTCGGTGAGGGCGGCGCCGTGTACCGCTCGCTGGACGGCGGACGAAGCTGGCGCCCGGTGGGACAAGGAACCTGACGACCGAATCCGCGCCCGCCGCACTCCCCGCACCCTCGGCGCGGGTGGGGCCAGGATCAGCGCCTCCGGCGTGGCCCCGGCGATTGCAGCTTCATGCCCTCGCCCAGGTACCGGCGGTTCCAGAAGGCGAGCCGCCGCTGCCATGCGGGTGCGGCGGCCTCGCGCGCCCAGCTCGTGGGGGTTGTTGAGGGCTGGGGGCACCCGTTCCGGTCGCGGAAGGGCGGTGTAGGTGGCCTGGTCGAACTCCTCCCAGGTGCCCCAACTGGGTGGTTCCGGCCTGCCCTGACCGGAACTCCTCCCCAGGTCGCGAAGCTGACTTTCGCGTGCGGCGTGCAGAACAACCGAACTGTTCACTTGCCCGTCGCCTTCCAATTCCTCGAGCAGGGCGACGGCCGCCCTTTGCGTGTCGTAGTGCACCCCGGACAAGGCTTCCAGAGGGGAGAACCATCGATGGTCCGGGTCGGAGAGGTGTGATCGCCGCTCGACCAGGCGGGCGTGCCAGTCGGCAAAGACGATCAGGTCAATCAGCCGCAGCACTCGCGTCGCTTGAACCTGGAAAAAGCGGCTGAGGCGGTAGTGACGGGGTGAGGTCAACAGGAAGCGCGCCGCGTAATAGGCCGCCTCGTCCGTTCCGGGGGCCGCGTCAAAGTATTCACGCCAGCGGTCGACGGAGATGTCGGGCTGTCTCAGTCTACGGTGGGCCACGGCCAGTTCCCGCAGGCAGTCCAGGTCGCCCAGGGCCGCGCCCTTCTCCAGGGTTTTGAGACCGCGTTTCACGTTGACTTCGGTGCCGTAGCCGCGCAGCAGGCTGGCGCCGAGGCGGGCATGGGCCTCCGGCAGTCCGGCCTTTGCGGCGGCCTCGTAGTACTTGATGGCCTCGTACATGGATTTGAGCACGCCCCGCCCCAGTTCGTGCGCCTGGCCCTGCTCGTAGAGTTCCCGCGCCTTGTGCTGCCCCTGAAACTTCACCTGTTCGTCCGCAGCCCGTTTGACCGGGTCGGTATGGAAGGAGGTGGCGCCGTACAATCCCTGGAGGCGCAATTCCAGGAGTGTGTCAATGGCGAAGGTCGGGGGAACCCGGAAAAACTCGCGGCCCTGATTCACGCGGAAAGGCGCGAGCGAGGCGTGCATGTGCTGTTCTGCCCCGTGGACGTCCTCGAAGTTGGCCTCATAGGCGATGAGGAAGTCGGTGGGAACGCCCGTCGCCCCCGCGAGTTCCCGCGCCCGCTCGGCCGCGTCCCGCATGGTCAGGCCGACCTTGACCAGACCGGGCATGCTGGGGTTGAGCAGAACGTACAAGGTCCCTGGTTTGGTCAGGGTCGATCACCGCTTTCGTCTGCCGGGGGCATGCCAGCTCTCAGCTTGCCATAAGGAGGCGCGCCACGCCCGGCACCCGGTCGAGGCTGTTCCGCCACGGGCTTTGACGAATGGACAGCCCGGTCCGGGTCCACTTCCCGGTGGCTGTTCACCCCCTGCCAGCAGGGGGTTCAGCCGTTGCCGCCCCAAGATGCTGCGGGCCGCTTGGGGGCGGCCCGCAGGAATCAGGGACTTCAGGTGTACTTGAGGGCTTCCATCAGTTCCTCGACGATCTCGACGCTGTCCCCCCGGGTGGAGGCGGTGGCGACGTGGGCTTCGAGGTGCCCCCGCAGGACGACCTCGCCCGCACCGCTTAGCGCCCCCTGCACGGCCTTGATCTGCCGCAGCACGTCCACACAGTACGCGTCGTCCTGTTCCAGCATCGCCACGATGCTGTCGAGGTGGCCCCGGGCGATCTTCAGCCGTCGGGCGGCGCGTTTGCGGGCGTCCTCGGGCATGCACAGCCGGTCCTGGGGATGGCAGGCGGCGGCGGGCTTGGGCTGCGTCACGTTAGCCGCGCACTTGGGCGCCGTAGCCCTCTTCGGTCACGGCGGCGATCAGCGCCTGGGGGTCGGCGTCGCCCTGCACGGTGGCGGCGCCCCGCTGAAGGTCGACCCGGACGTCTTGCACTCCGGAAACGCTCTTGAGCGCGCTCGTCACGGCCTTCTCGCAGTGCCCGCAGCTCATACCAGTCACGGTCAGTTCGGTGGTCATACCCAAATCCTATACCCTACCCGGGGGGATGTCAAGGACGAATTGGGAGCTAAAACCCTAGAAGGGCACGAAAATCCTTTCCATCCTTGCTATTGCCTCGCGCTTGCCGTATGATTCCCTCATACCCTCCCAGGGAGGATAGGAGGTAGGCATGAGCAAAACCATCGAGCTGGGCGTGCGGGGCATGACCTGCGCCAGTTGCGTGGGCCGCGTCGAGCGGGGCCTGAAGAAGGTCGAGGGGGTCGAGAGCGCCGTCGTGAACCTCGCCACCGAACGGGCGACCGTGGCCTACGACCCTGCGGTGACCGTCCCCCAGGCGTTGCTGGACAAGATCAAGGACGTGGGATACCAGCCCGTCGTGGGTGAGATCGAACTCGGCGTGCAGGGGATGACCTGCGCCTCGTGCGTGGGCCGGGTCGAGCGGGGACTCCGCAAGGTGGACGGCGTGCTGGACGCCAGCGTTAACCTCGCCACCGAACGCGCGACCGTGAAGTATCTGCCCTCCAGCGTCAGCGTCGGGCAGCTCAAGGCCGCCGTGAAGAGTGCGGGCTACGAGGTGCTCGAAGCCCAGGTCGGTCAGGACCGCAGCGACCTGGAGCGCGAGGCGCGCGAGCGGGAGACGCGCTCCCTGAGAAACGCAGTTGCCTTCAGCGCCGTCTTCGCCATCCCCCTCGCCATCCTGGCGATGGTCCCGATGCTCGTGCCTGCCGTGAACGACTGGCTGATGGGGACGTTCGGACACGGGGTCATGACCACCCTGAACTGGGTCATGCTGGCCCTTGCCGCGCCGGTGCAGTTTGGCCCCGGGATGCGCTTCTACCGTCTCGGCTGGAAGGCCCTGAAGAACCGGTCGCCCGATATGAACTCGCTGGTCATGATCGGCACCTCGGCAGCGTTCTTCTACTCGCTGGTGGTCACGCTCGCGCCGCAGGTCTTTCCCGAAGGCACCGCCCACGTGTACTACGAGGCCGCCGCCGTCGTGATCACCCTGATCCTGCTGGGCAAGTACTTCGAGGCCATCGCCAAGGGGCGAAGCAGCGAGGCGATGAAGAAGCTGCTGAGCCTGCAGGCGAAAACGGCGCGTGTCGTCCGTGCCGGTCTGGAACTCGAACTGCCGACCGACGAGGTGCTGATCGGCGACCTGATCTCGGTGCGCCCCGGCGAGAAGATCCCCGTCGACGGCGAGGTGATCTCGGGCAACTCCTTCGTGGACGAGAGCATGATCACCGGCGAACCCATCCCCGTCGCCAAGCAAAACGGCGCGGCGGTCGTCGGCGGCACCATCAACCAGAACGGCGCCTTTCAGTTCCGGGCGACCAGGATCGGGGCGGACACCGCTCTCTCGCAGATCATCAAGCTGGTGGAGAGCGCCCAGGGCAGCAAGCCCCCGATCCAGGGCCTCGCGGACAGGGTCGTCTCGGTGTTCGTCCCTATCGTCATCGGCATCGCCGCCCTGACGTTCCTGATCTGGATGCTGGTCGGGGGCAGCACCGCCCTCTCGTTCGCCCTGGTCACCACCGTCGCGGTGCTGATCATCGCCTGCCCCTGCGCGATGGGCCTCGCCACGCCCACCTCCGTCATGGTGGGCACCGGCAAGGCGGCGGAACTCGGCGTGCTGTTTCGCAGCGGTACCGCTCTGGAAGGTCTTCAGGGCGTGAACGTGGTCGCCGTGGACAAGACCGGCACGTTGACCAAGGGCAAGCCGGAGTTGACTGACCTGGTGACCGCCCCCGGCTTCTACCGTGCGGACGTGTTGAAACTGGTCGCGGCGGCCGAGGAGCAGAGTGAGCACCCTATCGCCCGCGCCATCGTGGACGCGGCGAAGAAGGAAGGGGTGGTTATCCTGCCCCTGGAAAGCTTCGAGGCGGTGCCCGGGTACGGGCTGGAGGCGCGGGTGGAAGGCCGTCTCGTGCAGGTCGGTGCCGACCGCTACATGCAGAGACTCGGGCTGAACGTGGGCGAGTTCGCCGCCCAGGCCGAGCGGCTGGGGGACGAGGGCAAGAGCCCGCTGTACGCCGCTATCGATGGGCACCTCGCCGCCGTGATCGCGGTCGCCGACCCCATCAAGGAGGGCAGCCCCGAGGCCGTGAAGGCACTCCACCGGCAGGGCCTCAAGGTCGCCATGATCACCGGCGATAACGCCAGGACCGCGAACGCCATCGCCCGCCAGCTCGGCATCGACGAGGTGCTGGCCGAGGTGCTGCCCAGCGGCAAGAGTGACGCCGTGAAGGAGCTCCAGGCGAAAGGCCAGAAGGTGGCGTTCGTCGGGGACGGAATCAACGACGCTCCAGCACTCGCTCAGGCGGATGTGGGCCTCGCCATCGGCACGGGCACGGACGTGGCCGTCGAGACCGCCGACGTGATCCTGATGTCGGGGGACCTGCGTGGGGTGCCCAACGCTCTGGCGCTGAGCCGCGCCACTCTGCGGAACATCAAGCTCAACCTCTTCTGGGCCTTCGCCTACAACATCGTCCTGATTCCCGTTGCGGCTGGTGTGTTGTACCCGGCCTTCGGGTGGCTGCTCAGCCCGGTGCTGGCGGCGGCGGCGATGGGCTTTTCCAGCGTGTTCGTGCTGAGCAACGCCCTGCGGCTGCGCTCCTTCCGCCCGCCGGTGCGCCCCGCCCCCGCCCCCGCCCGCACGGTGGCCGCCACCCCGGCACGCGCCTGACCCCCAGGGGCCGCACCTTCGGGATGCGGCCCCCTCGCCCCGAAAGGAGTGCCGTTCCTATGGCGAAGCTGAACGTGGCCGATCTGATGCGCGACCTCCGGACGAACGCCAGGCAGGGCCTCTGCCGCGCGAGTTTCCTCGAACGTTCCAGGAAGCGTGCCGCTTACCCCGGCGAGCAGGGCCTCCCGCTCCTGGGCGTGGGCAGTTCCTGCGGCAAACCCGCCTTCGCGCTGCCCTACCCGCTCACCTGGACCGAAGAGAACACGCTGGCCCTGGAAGCCCTCGCCCGGCGCTACCGCGGCCACGTCGAGTACGGCCACCTCGCCCACCTGCGGCACACCGCCACCGACAGGGAACTCGCGGCCCTCCAGGACTGGACCCCCTTCGGGGTGGTGTACCTGCGCGCCGAGTACGAGCACGCCGCCGAACTGCTGCGCGACCTCGTCGAGACCCTGAGACCCCATGACGCCCCCAACGGGCAGGAAAGGATGACCCCATGACCAAGCTCTCCCTTGGCCCCTGGATCGCCGCCCAGAAGCTCCCCAGTCCGAACCTCGCCCGCGACCGCCAGGCCTTTCTGGAACGCGTGAAGGTCCGCGCCGAGTCGCCCAGCGTCGCGGGCTTCCCCCTGCTCGGCACGGGGGGCTCATGCGGTAAGCCTGCCTTCGCTCTGCCGTACAGGGTCACCTGGAACGAGGAAAACACCTTGGCCCTGGAAGAGGTGGCCTGCGAGTTCGGCTGCTTCGTGGAGTACGGCGTGTACCCGCACCTCAAGCTCGAGGACGGCGGGCAGGAGGTCGCGGCGGTGCAGGACTGGAGCACCTTCGGCACCGTCTACCTGCGCCCCGGCTACGAGCGGGCCGAGGAACTGCTCGTGCGCCTGGCCGAGGTGCTCGCACCCCAACACACGCTGGTCTGAAACGCGCACTTGCCGGGAAGGGCGAATCCTCGTGACGAAGGTTCGCCCTTCCCGGTGCTGTGGATCAGGTCACGGCCCCCGGCCTCAACGGTGGGGCGCCCGTCACCGAGGACAGGTACGCGCCCAGCAAGCGTCGCGCTTCGGGCAAGACGTCGTCCGCTGCGACCTCGTCCGTGGAGGCCAGGTGAAAGAGGGCGTGCGTGACCTCGACGCATACGGTGGCGACGACTTCGAGCTGCCCGGCGGCAAGGTGCGGTGCCAGCGGCGTCAGCAGCGTGACCACTCGCCGAGCGACCTGCTGGTTGAAGTGCCGCTCGGCGCGCGCAAACTCGGGAGAGGTGTAGGCGTGCGCGAGCACCCGAAACAACCCGGGGTGCTGCTGGTCCATTTCGACGAGCGCGTCGAACAAGGCGTCGATCCATTCCACGGTGGAGCGGTGGCCCTCGCTCCCGGCGAGGGCTTCGTCCAGCCAGGTGAAGAAGCTGGCGTCAAAGCGTTCGCTGAGCGCGTACAGAACAGCCTCCTTGTTGGGGAAGAACTGGTAGAGCGATCCGACCGATACCCCCGCCTGCTCGGCAATGGCCGTGGTGGTCGTGGCGCCGTACCCGCGCTCGGCGAAAACATGAAGGGCGGCGTCGAGGATCTTGGCGACGCGGCGCCGGCTGCGCACCTGGCGCGGTCTGCGACGGGGCTGTACGGCGTCCTTGCTGGTCATGATGGGTTCTCCGAAATGCGAATTGAAAACGTGGGGAAAGCTTCGCATATTAGTAACCGCGAATAGGGATTGATCGGGAGGCGGTTCTAGGGTAGAGGGAGCAGGTTACGGAACTTGAGGTTGTAGGCCAGGACGATCAAGGCGACCTTGAGGCGCAGGGCTGCCAGGGTTTTGACCTGTCCCCAACGCAGCCCGGCGCCGACCAGGGCCGAGAACACCGACTCGATGATCTTGCGGGCAGCCGCGTAATCCTCTTTCCAGCGAGGGTCAGGGCGCTTGGCGCCCTGCTTGGGCGGGGTCAGGTAGGTCCCCGACTGATACCCCTTGTCCCCGATCTGCCGAGGTCCGCTGTAAGCGGACCATTCCCGGTTCATCACACAGCCCACGGTGAAGTCGTGTTCGTTGGCCGGGTGAATCTCGTAGCGGGCGATCTTGCCGTTCAGCGTGCTCCACGCATGGAGTTTGAAGCCGTACACCGGGCCGGAGGTGCTGAAGCCGTGTCTAGCCCCCTTGAACTTGCAACGTGGCGCGCGTTTGAAGGTGCAGACCGGGAGGGGTTCGGAATCGACCGCCACGAAGTCCAGTGCCTGGACTTCGACGCTCACCCGCTCGATCACGGGGGTCAGGCGTGCCAGCCTGACCCTGGCCTGCACTTCCGACGGGTAGTGTGGACAGTGGTTGAGCTTGAGCAGTCTCCACCATCCCTTGAAGTACACCGCCTTGTGGACCCGTTGCAGCACCGCGACGGCCACCAGTTCGGCATCACTGATCTTCTCGTGCGGGTGGATCAGCTTGGGTGGCATCTGGGGGGCCAGCCAGACCGTGAGGCGCTTCAGCGCCTCGGGGATCGAGAGTAGACTGAGATCGGGACGGCCCATAAGCACCGTCCCTTTGCCATTTCTCCCCCCACCCTGTCAACCCCTATTCGCGGTTAGTAACCTCTCGGCCATCCGCGTCCGGCCTCCCAGCCAAGGAGTCTTGCCATGACCACCCGACGCTCACGCATCACATTCCGCTCTGCCTGGACCCAGCGCCCCCTGCCCTTCGACTGGGCGGTTGTCGCCCTCGGCGGCCTGATGCTCTTCGGCGTGCATCTCGACGCGTGGGCGCACCACCGCTACGCCCTCGAAACTTTCTTCACGCCCTGGCACGGCCTGCTGTACAGCGGTTACGCGCTGCTCGCCCTGCTCCTGGCCGTGCGGGCGTTGCGGGGAGGGGGCCTGCGCCCGGGGGCCATGCCCGCCGGGTACGAATGGTCGCTGGTGGGCGCGGGCCTCTTCGCCCTCGGCGGGCTGAGCGACCTCGCCTGGCACACCCGGTTCGGCATCGAGGTCAGCGTCGAGGCGCTGCTGAGCCCTCCACACCTGCTGCTCGCCCTCGGCGCCGGCCTGATGGTCGCCGGTCCCGTCCGTGCTGCCCTCGCCCGCGGCGACACGCGTGCCCCGTGGCCGGCCCTGGCGGCCCTGGCGCTCTTGCTGTCCCTGCTGACCTTTTTCACGGCCTACGTGAATCCCCTCGCGGAGACGGACGAGGTGCTCAGACAAGGTGTGGGAAACGGCTTGGGCCCATCCGGTGTCCTCGTCCAGGCCGCCCTCCTCTCCGGCGTCGTCTTGTTCGCCGCGCGCCGGTTCACGCTGCCTTTCGGGGGGCTGACCCTCCTGGTCACGCTCAGCGCCGCGTTGATGCTGCTCGTCCACGCCGACTACACCCTGCTGCCCACGCTGCTCGCGGCGGGCCTGCTCGCGGACGGCTTCTACGCCTGGCTGCGCCCCTCCCGGGAGCGGAGCGCGGCCTTTCGCGCCTTCGCCGCCCTGGTGCCCGCGACGACCTTCGTGCTCGTCCTCACGACCTTCTCCGTGACCGGCGGGCTGTCGTGGAGCGCGACCCTGACGGCCGGTGCCGTCACCCTCGCCGCGATGGTCGGGTGGCTCCTGAGTTTCGCCTTTCTGCCCGGCGTTCTTGACCAGCCGTGACGACCTGCCCGCCATTGACCTCCGGGCATCGCGGAACGCAGAGGCCTCACGCCGCGCTTTTCCTGGGGCAGCGCGAACATCATCCGTTGCCCCGGGGCACCGCGGCAAGGTTCGGCTCCTTCAGCTCAGGCAGGACCGCCGTGGGTAGCTTCGGGGGCCCAGGTCCACCCCTCGGGGGCACGCCTGACCCGGCCAAGGCCGGGGAAGGGAAAGTGGAAGGCCTGGACGAGGGCGTTCGCCGAGGACGCGCGCTCGAGAAGGGCCTGCCGGGTTCTGACCGTCTGGGCCGGATCGAGGTCGACGTTCGCGGTCCACTCGGGATGCGGCACATGCAGGGGGTGCGTGAAGGCGTCGGCGATCACGAGGAGCTGCTCCCCGTGCGAGCGCACGAGGACGGCGAGCTGTCCGGGGGTGTGCCCGGGCACGGGGAGGACGGTCACGCCGGGAACCACCTCCGTCTCGCCGTCGACGAGATCGAGTTGCGGCTCGATGGGACGAAGCTTCTGGTGGGCGAACCAGGTGAGCAGCCCGGCGAATTCCCGCGGCGTGTGGTTGAGATCGGGATGCTCCGCGTTCCAGAAGGTCCACTCGGCGGTGCTCATGACATACCGCGCGTTCGGGAAGGTGGGCTGCCCGTCCTGACCGGTGGCCGCGCCGATGTGGTCGGAGTGACCATGCGTCAGGATGACGACATCGACGGCGGCGAGGTCGATGCCCGCGGCGCGCAGCCTGGCAGGGAGCTTGCCATTGCCCGGGTCCCATCCCGCGCCGGCGTCGATCAGCACGAGGTGCTGTGGCGTGCGGACCACGAGACAGGTGTAGGGCGTGTGGATCGGGGAGTTCTCCGCCCCCCGCTGCCCCGTGGCGGCGACGAATGCCTGCTCGTGGGGTCCGAAGGCGAATGCCTCGGGTTGGTAATCGTAGCCGCCGTCGTCGATGGCGATGCAGATCACGTCACCGACTGGGAACTGGAAGACGCCCCCGTCAGACATCGCGGCCATCCGGGTGGGGGAAGTGAGCTGCGGAGAGTGGGACAAGCCGCTTGGTCATGAGGGGGCCTCTCTTTCGTTTAGGGTCACCTGGCCTCACCCAGTGTCCGGGTAGCCTGAGTGAAATGGAGGATCAGAACTCACGTAGGGCCTGGCTCGAGGTCGGGCAGGTGGAAGCCGCCGTCTACCTCACGGACCTCAAACGCCTGCGGGTGCTCGAGCCTTTCTTCGGGGAAGCCCGCAGCGTGACCGAGGCCGCCCGGCAGCTGGGGATGAAGCCAAATTCACTGCTGTACCACGTGCGGCGCCTCCTCGCGCTCGGCCTGCTGCTAGTCGCGGCCGAGGAGAAACGCCCCGGGCGTTCCATCAGGCGGTACCGGGTCTCTGCCGACAAGTTTTTCGTGCCGGTCGAGGCGACGAGCGCCCGCACGGCCGAGGAACTCCTCGCGCGCTGGGAGCGGCGCCTTCAGGACCACCTGATCACCAGCGCCCTGCTCGCGTCGCCCGGGGCGTCCGGACCGTGGGGCCTCCTGGTGGGGCAGGATGACCGGGGGTTACTCCGTGTCACCCGGGTGACGCGCGCTGGCCAGTCCCTGCTCGGTCTCGACCCGGACCAGTCCGCCACGTTGCTCGGCTGGTACACGGGCCTGTACCTGGACTTCGCGGACGCGAAGGCGTTTCAGGGGGAGCTGCACGACCTGATCCTGCGGTACTGGAAGCGGGGCGGGGGGCAGCAGTACGCCCTGAGGGTGGCGCTCGCGCCCCTGCTGGGCGGTGACCTGCCCCCGCTCCTGAACGTGTAGTGCGCCCCGGTGGTGCCGCCACACGCGTCAAGTCGGCCGCTGGACCAGCTCGGCCAGGGCCTGGTCGTGGGCGAGCTTGACCGGGAAGGGCAGGCGGGTCAGGCCGCTCGGGGAGGGCAAGACAAAGTCGGTGGCGTCCTCGATCAGGGCGCCCTCCTGGACGCCCCAGGGGGCCTGCCGCTTCCCTGCGGCCGGGAGGTACACGCCCTTCCCGGTGTACGCGACGATGGGGGGATGCGGTACCGGGTCACCAGGCCCCGGAGAGGTGAAACTCCGGCGCGCAGTTCCGCAGGGCTCAGTTCGGCAGCGCTCGTGGTGGGACGGGCGACGAGGTTGGTGGGCCTCAGTCCCCACCCCAGCATCAGGTGATCTCCCCCGGGTCGCAGCAGGCGAGAGGTGAGCCCTGAGGCGACCAAAAGCGGCCAGAACTGGTTGCCGCGCCCCGCGTCATGGTGGCCGAGCTGCGCTGGGGTTGAGCCCGACGAACAGGACCCGCACGCCCTCTCCCACCAGGTCTGCCAGCCCGGGTGGGGGGACGCTGGCCCCATGCTCCGGCACTTCCGGTGACCTGCGGCTCACGCGCCCCGTGGTCACAGGTCGTACAGGAGCACGGCCGTGTCCAGCCGAAGTCCTGCGTCCCGTGGGTGCTTGAAGCGGAACCGAAAGCGGCGCCCCACGAGGTCGACCTCCGTGTCCTCCACGTATCGCCCGTGTTCTCGGATGCACCCGAGGATTTTCGAGGCGACGGCCGACACGTCCCGGGTGCGGTTGAAGATGACGGCGGCGGTGAGCAGGTCACGGGACGTGAGGTGGCCCAACAACTGGTCGACCGTCTCGCGGAACAGCTTCTCGCCGCCCCAGAACTTGCACTCCCCGACGAAGGCGGTCTCGGTCCCGTACCGCACCAGGAGGTCCGTCTTGCCGGTTCGGTTGAAGGTTTCCCCGGACGCCTGGCTCGGGAAGGACATGTTCAGCGCCGCGAGGAGAACGTCGCGCAGGGCCTCCTCGCCCAATTCCCGCACGACCGTGTTGCTGCGCTCCAGGTGCGGGGTACAGCGGTCGATGGCCCCCAGGATCAGGGCGTCATCCCGCTCCGGGAGGAGGACGGCCTGCTGGGGTTGCGGCAGGAATGGGTCGCCAGGGGGCTCAGCTCCCCCCTCTCCCGGGGTTCGACGAGGTGACGGGCCACCCTCGTCGGGTCGGACGTGGAGGCCAGGCCGTAATGTTCCGCCCGGCGCAGCGTTTCGGTGAGCTGGCCGCGGCGCTCCTCGAGAAGGGTCAGGCTTCGTTGCGGCAGGCCATGGTTGTACGGCCGGACTTCCGCCTCCACCTGCGCGAGCCACCACCCGAAGGGCCCAGTCTTGCTCGCCACGGTGGGCAGATAGGCCGCAGGATTGTACTGACCTTCGAGGAAGCGGTCGGTGAAGACGAGCCGGCGACCCGCCTTGTCGAGCTGCGCGGAGGGGGGATTGGTCGAGAAGTGGGACGGCTGGTACTCGAACAGCTCCGCTGTGCCCTGAAACGGCACCAGGACCCGCACCTGGGTTCCCCGGTGCCCCTCACGGGGTGCGGGAGGAGTCCCAACGAGAAGAGCCCGGGCAGGCGGCGCAGGTCCTGCGGGCTGAGGACGATGCTCCTCGGCCCGTCGATCACCGGACGCTCCAACACGGGTGTCACCAGCCGGTGTCCCTCGGCGAGGCGCCCGGCCAGGACGGTCAGGTCCTCGTACAGCAGGGCCTGGTCGTCCAAGTGGCGCGCCTCGTCCAGGGCGGCCTGGCGGCGAGCGCCGATGTACTTGGTTGCAGGAAGAGGGTCCGCGCCGTCACCTCCCCATCCTGATTGGAAGATTCCTGGGACTCAACGCCCCGGGAGAATGGGGAGGGTGCGGCGGGGATGCTCACAAGGTTCACGGCGGTGAGGGCCTGACCGTGCACCACTTCGTGCCCGGACGGCGTCGGTAGGACGTGTCTCCCGGTCTGCCGTATCGCAGTGCCAACCTGGACGACCTGCCGCCCTCCCGAGACCTTGACGCCCGGGCACCAGCAACGTCAGGTTCTGGGATAAGTTGCTTCAACCACAGGTGCGCGTCGGCGTGAGGCGCTCAAGTTTTTATTGGCCAGTTGCCACCACCTTCACCTCGTCCACCGCACAGCCGCAGGTCTTGTTCAGGAGAACACTCAGCGTGACGACATGGAGTGATGTTCAGCGGAGTCTGACGCCATTTTCTTCTCTCGAGTTGCTTCGTGGCGCCGCCGCCGCGCAACTCTGTCCCGAGAACGCTGACCGGCTCCTGCGCCTGGAGGCGTTCGCGCAAGCTGCCCTGTCCCTGCCTCCCCCGGCGGGCGGTCGCGCCCCGACCGTGGACGAACTCCGCGGGTTGATCCACACAGCGGGCGCCGTCTCGGGCTTCTCCATGATGGAGGACCCCTCCGACAACGCCTTCACCGAGCACCTGGTCGTGGAGGCCGGGGACTTCGTGGTGTTTCCCGGCATCGAGGAGGAAGCCGTCCACAGCGTGGAACAGCTCCTGACGGCAGCATTGGGGCTGCTCCGGCAGGGTGCGGGAACGCCCCAGCTCGGCCGCGCCGTCCGTTCGTGCCTGGCGCTCCTCGCGCTGAGTGGTGAGGTGGACCGCCGCAGCGCCGGACATCCGACGGTGGGCGAACCTCAGCGGGGCGTCTTCCTCCCGGACGGTGGCCGCCTCGAACGCCTGAAGGACGCCGTCACCTACACGGAGCAGGACTTGGCTGCCGTGCTCGCGGCCCCCGGGCTGCACGTGAGCGACCTCGCGCCGTTCATCACTCGTCCGGGCAGGGGCAGCGGTGGTGAACCGGGACTGGACGGCGGTCCCCTTGCCCACCAACCCCTGGTCGCCATCCAGGACAGGTACGTCTTCTTCCCGGTCGGGCACGTGCTCCGCGCGGTGCGCCACCTGCTGCTGACCCCCAGTTCCTTCACCGCCGCCCTGGAGATTGCCTATTACGACCTCGCCTGGCAAGGGGTGCAGGTGTCGTTGCGCCGCATGGGCGTCGTTCAACCCCTGGTGCCATTTGCGGGTGTCCACACGCCGCTCGTGCGGACCCGGGCGTTCGAGATCGACCGCGACAAGGTGCTGCACCTCGCGCTGGTCGGCGACCCCTTCCGCAACTACCGACCGCACGAACTGTTCGAGCCCTCGGACCTCAGCGCGCTGCAGCCGAACCTCGACGGAAGTTACGCCGCCCTGGAGGCGCTGCACGGTGCCTTTCCCGAGGCGATGCGGCCGCAGGTCTTCTCGTTGGTCGTCTTCGAGGGCCTGGGGAACATGACGCTGCTGCCCAGACTGGGCGCCGAGACCGCGTACGACCTGAGTGTGGGAGCGTCCGACCTGGAGGTGATGTCGTACGACTTCGAGGGTGATTCGCTCGGCCTGCTGTACTTCGCGCAGGCGGTAAGGGATATGTACACCCGGCAGCGGCTGGGGATGGTCGGCACGCTCGACCTGTTCGACGCCTACCGCCGTCACGGGCGCAGCTTCTACCTCTCCGACCAGGCGCCCCCCACATCGCTCTTCCTGATGCCGGGGGGTGCGGGAAACGTGCGGCGCGAGCGGCGTGCTGAGCTGACCGCGCACGGCGTGCCGTACGGCCCGGCCTTCACCAAGGTCACCAACCATCACCGCGACCCCAGCATCGGGCTCTTCCGCTCCCTGGAGATGCTGCGGGGCCGCGTCAGCAACTACCTCGCCGAGGGCGACCACCTCCGCATCTGGGTGGTGGCCGAGCACGACGAGGCCGTGGACGTGAACTTGCCCCTCGTCGCGGAGACGGTCGCGTTCTGGTTGTGGCAGCTGATGCCTCCCCTGGAAGCGGGCCTGAGGCAGGACGGACCCCACCTGTTGCGGGTGGTGATCGAGGCTGTCCCCCCGCTCCCCCCCGACCCGGGCGCGCCCATGCCCGGCCTGCGCGTCCTGATCGATGCCGCCAATGGCACCGTCCTGCTGCAGGTGGACGGGACGTTCACGGCCAACTTCACCACCCCGGACAACCTCCCGGAGCGTGCCTGGATGCACGTGGTCCTCGGCGCCGTGACGCGGGTCATGGCGGCGCACGGGCTCCTTGGTGCCACGCGGCCCGATTTGGACGCAGCCATCAGCGACGTGATGGGCGATCCCGCGAGGAAAAAGATCAGCGTGCTGTCCGGCGGAACGGTCCTGCTCGACGGCAGCGAGCTGCCCCGCGCGAGGGTCTTGCAGGAACACCAGGAGAGCCGCGCGCTGGACTTCCTCGCCGACGCGCTGAGCGCCGAGTTTCCGGTGGGCACGGTTCGGGAGGGGGGAGATGCCCCCGCGCTCCTCAACGCCGCCGTGGCGAGGCTGTACGGGGAGTTCGTGCGCCTGGTGGGGACGCTCGACGCCCGCCAAGCCGTGCCGTACTTCGTTCGGCAGCATGAGGCGATCATTCACCGGACCGCAGGACGCCAGTTCACGTTCGACTTCACCCGCCGCTGCTATGCCGGCCACCCCAGGATGCAGCACCACCTGCGTGAGGAGTACGGACGCAACAACCGCACGGCCATCGCGTCCCGCTTCGTGATCGAGTACCTCGCGGCGCAGCCGCCGCAGGGCGAGGCCGCCCCGACCCTGGAGCTGCACGACCGCCTGATCGCGCTCGCCGCACTCATCCACGGCTTCGGCACGAACAGCGACCTCGCCTATCACCGCCTGGCCCACGTCACCGCCGAGATCCTGCCTTCCGGCCGCCTCGCCTCGGAGCGGGGGGCTTACGAGCCCGCGCGCGCGGCGTTCGAGACGAACATGTTCGGCGAGGTCACCCGGGATTCCCTGAGCCTGGCCCGCTCGTACCTGGGTGGGCCGGCCCCGGAGGACGGGCTTCCGGACCGCACCGAGTTGAACGCGGCCTTCCGGAGCGAGACGGGCTGGACGCTGAGCGACACGCTGGGGTTTCTCAACAGTGTCAGTGCCCTTCCGGGCAAGGGCGTGCTTCCGCGGCAGATGCCGCTGACCGACTTCCTCCGTGCCGTCGCGCAGGATCTGGGTTGGGATGAAGGGAAGGTGCGCGCGCTCCTCGACCTGCTCAGCCTGACCCCGCGTCCGAACTTCCTGCGCCCGCCCCACCCCTGGCGCCGTGAGGACGTCGAGCCGTGGCGTTTCAACCGGCGGCTGTCGTACCTGCGCCGCCCGGTCCTCCTGCTGGGCGGCGAGACCCCCAGCGTGGTGTGGGGCCCCCGGGCGGTCACGTCCGCCTCGCACTACCTGCTGGACCTGCTGCAAAGCGGGCGCTTCAGGGCGGACGGCACCCCGTTGCGTCAACTTCTGGGGGAGGTCAACCGGCGTCGGGGACGGGTCTTCAACCGGGAGGTGGCGGCGTTCCTCCGGGCGCTGGGGTTCCGGCACGTCCAGGAGCAGGCGAAGGTGCTCGGTCCCGTGCGTATGCGGG
Organism: Deinococcus aetherius; assembly: GCF_025997855.1. Lineage (NCBI taxonomy): Bacteria > Thermotogati > Deinococcota > Deinococci > Deinococcales > Deinococcaceae > Deinococcus > Deinococcus aetherius. Next base: position 151,543 of record NZ_AP026563.1, on the reverse strand, counting down.
GTGAGGACGGCCTCGATCTCGGGGACATCGACGTCTTCGTGGTGGACGAGGCGCGGCGCCGGGTCTCCTGCGTGGAGTGCAAGAACTTCGCCGTGGCGCGCACCTCCGCCGAGATCCACGCCCTGTTCGAGCGGCTGGAACGCGGCACGGCGACGGAACGGCCCATCGTGGAGCGGCACGGGCGCCGTGTCGAGCATGTCCGCCAGCATCTCCCCGCCATCCTCGGGCACTTCGGTCTCACGCCGGAGGGCTGGGAGGTGGAAGGGTTCATCGTCTTCAACCGCGATTCGGTCGCGTATTACCTGTCCACTGCCCCGCTGCCCGTGCTGTCGTTCGAGCAGTTTGTCCTCCGCATGCGCCTGTTCACCGGCCCAAAAGAAGAGATGACAGGTGAAGCCCCTCCAAGCGGGCTCGGATGAACTCCGCGTCGACGGAGGGGCTTCAGCTCTGCGTCGGCAGGAGCCAACGTGTCCGGTGACTGCCCGCCGCTGCCGGGTGAAGCCCCCGGAGGCGGAACGTCCTCAGTACAAACTGAACGGGTCGACCGGCGCCCCCTGGACCGTCACGCGGTAATCGAGGTGGGGACCGGTGCTGTTGCCGGTGCTCCCCACCCGCGCGATCACCTGCCCGGCTTCCACACGTGCTCCGACCCGGACCAGGTTGGCGCTGTTGTGACTGTAACGGGTCGTCATGCCGTCCCCGTGGTCCACCAGCACCGTCCACCCCCAGCCGCTGCGGCCGTCAAAGGAGGACTCGGTCACCACACCGGGGCGGGCGGCCCGAACGGGCGTGCTGGTCGGCGCCGCCAGGTCGATGCTCGGGTGGGTGTCACTGAAGGACGTGGTGAGCCGGCCCTGCACCGGCATCACGGCCGTCACGCGGATGGACGCCGCGCGCACGGTGGCGGCACTTGGCTGGCGCGTGACTGCTCCCCGGGAGGGCAAAGTCAGGCGCTGGCCGACAAGCAGTGGTTGCTGGGCGTCGAGGCCGGGATTCGCTGCGAGGAGCGCCGCAAGGGTCGTCCCTTGACGCCGCGCGATCAGGGACAGCGTGTCTCCCCGCCGGACCGTCCACACGGGAGCAGGGGGGGAAGGCAGAGTCAGGCGCGTCCCGGCCATGAGGGCGCCCTGCCGCAAACCGGGATTCGCCTTTACGAGGGCCTGGGCGGTGGTGCCGTGCCGCACCGCGAGTCGGGTCAGGGTGTCGCCACGCTGCACCGTGACCGTGGCGGCACCCACGCGGCCGCCCCCCAGCAGGGCAAGGATCAAAAGTAATTTTGCTCGCATCAACGGGGGGTAGCTTGCCCCAAGTTTGTAAAGTTCGTGTTAAAGGGTGAGGGCCTAGGTCCGAGCGTGGGACTCCCCCGTCGGCCCACCGCCGCTGGCGTGAAAAAGTGCGTGCCCCCAGAGTGGGGGCACGCGTTCCACCAGGAAACTTTACGCGCCGCGCTTGTTCAGCCACAGGCGGAAGTCGTACATCTCTCCGGCCTGGGCCGTGACGATGCCGCGGGCCAGCTTGAGGACGCGGGCGTCGCTGCTCTTCGCCAGGGCAAGCTGCGCCATGTCGATGGCGGACGAGTGGTGGGGGAGCATGCCCTGCACAAAGGCCACATCGGGATTCTTCGCCTGTTTCACCATGTCGGCCATGCCGCTCATGCTGGTCTTCATCATGTTCGCCATCGCCTGGTCGCTGCCGCCGTAGGTTTTCAGCAGCGTGTTCATCTGGCTGATTTCACGAGTCTGGTCCTTGATGATCGCGTTCGCCCAGGTCTTCACCGCGGCGTCCTTGCCCACCGGCAGCACGGCCCGCGCCATATCGACCGCCGTCTGGTGGTGCGGGACCATCATGCTGAGGAAGGCCCGGTCGAAGGCCTTGCCGCTGAGCTTCTCCAGGCCGCTCATGTCCATCTTCATGGTCATGCCGGACATGCTGCTGCCAGACATCTGACTATGGTCCATGCCGCTCATGCTGCCCTGCGCGAGGGCCACGCCGGCTAGAACCGCTGCCGTGCCGACGATCAGAATTGGGTTCCGCTTCATGGCCTCAAGCTAGAGCAGGTGTGTAAAGTTCGTGTAAAACGTCGCCCAGCTCAATAAACGCTGAAGCGCGGCGCGAACGGAGCCAGGGTATGGGGGAGGCGGGGCTTCACGTCGCCGACTTCCCAGCTCCGTCGGCTTGAGCTCCGTTAGAGACGCTATCGCCGGGGTGGCGGGGATCGACCCTCCAGGGAACAGAGAAAGTCACAACGAGTGGCCCGAGGCCCGTGGGGAGAAGCGCCGCAGTCTTGCCGCCCGGCACCCTGAGCTTTACACGAGCTTTACAGCCTCTGCGTAGCTTCAGGGGCGAGCTGGGTCGCAGGTGGCCCCGGCGACGGAGGTGGCATGGACCCGGTATTCCTCAAGATCGGCAGTTTCACGATTGCCTGGTACGGCGTGCTCATCACGCTCGGCATCGTCGCGGGCGTGTGGGTGGGCACCCGGCTCGCCCGGCAGCGCGGCCTCAACGTGGACCTCTTCAACGACATGATCCTGTGGATGATCATCTGGGGCCTCGTCGGCGCCCGGCTGGTCTTCGTCCTCACGTCGTGGGAGCAATTCGCGAACATCCCCTTTCCGCGTGTGCTGCTCGACATCATCAACCTGCGGCAGGGCGGCATCTCGATCCACGGGGGACTCATCGGCGGCATCCTGGTGCTGATCTACTACACCCGGCGCCACAAGCTCAACTTCTACGAGTACGCCGACCTGTGCGTGCCCGGTGTGGCCTTCGGGATCATCGGCGGGCGCATCGGCAACATCATGAACGGGACCGACACCGTGGGCCGGGTGACGGGCTGGCCCATCGGCTACCGCTGGCCGGACTCGGCGCGCGCCTTCCACGAGGGCATGTGCGTGCGCAACCCCAACCCCGACATGGACCTCTCGCGCTACTGCCAGGAGATCGGCGGGCAGCTCGTGATGACGGCCCCCGTCCACTTCACCCAGCTCTACGGGGTCATCATCGGCATCATCCTCTCGGTCGCCTCGTACTTCTGGCTCAGGTCGCGCAAGGCGGGCTGGGCGTTCTGGCAGTTCTGGCTGTGGTACTCCATCCTGCGCGCCGGGATCGAGGAAACCTTCCGCCTCAACCCGCTGCCCCTCAAGACCTACCTCAATCAGGGCCTCCAGGCCCCCGGCATCGGCCTGTTCACCGATACCCACCTCATCAGCCTTCCCCTGATCATCGTGAGCATCCTGATGCTGATCAGAATTCGGAACCAGCCGGACACCCATCCAACCGAACAGATCGTCTCCTCCCCTGTCGGGGGGAGACCCGCGGAGCGTCCATGACCCCACCTCTCCCGTCTGCCCGTTCTCGTCCGTTCTGGGGCCTCTGGCTGGCCGTGCCCGCCGTGCTCGCGGCCTGCTCCGCGCGCCCGCTCGCGGGCGTCCAGACCTTCACCTTCCGGGCGGGCGACCACCGCGAGGGCCGGCTGGTATACGAGCAGACCCCGCCCGCCGGGGGGCCGCACAACCCGAGCTGGCAGAACTGCGGAGTGTACGCCTCGGCCCTGTACAACGAGTACGTGGTGCACAGCCTGGAGCACGGCGCCGTGTGGATCACCTACCGACCGACGCTCAGCCCAGAGGGCGTGCGCACGCTCGCCAGCCTGGCCCAGGGCCGCACCCACGTCTTGGTCTCCCCCAATGGGGGGCAGACGGCGCCAGTGGTGCTGACCGCCTGGGGGGCGCAGTTGCCCGTAACCGAGGTCGGGGACTCGCGGATCAAGGCCTTCCTGAAGCGCTACGAGCAGGGCCCGACCACCCCGGAGCGGGGCGCGGCCTGCACGGGCGGCTACTCGGGGACCCTGTGAGGTCTTCCCGCGGAGAGGAGGCCCTGTGGCCACGGTGTTGATCGTGGACGACGACCCGGCGATTCTGGAGGTGCTCACCGCGTACCTGCTGGCAGAGGGCCACAGCGTGGAGACCGAGGAAGACGGCCTCGCGGCGTTGCCGCTGCTCGCCCGGGCGGACGTGGCCATCCTGGACTGGATGCTGCCCGGGATGACGGGGGTGGAACTCACCGCCTACGCCCGGCGCGAACACCCCCAGTTGCCGGTACTCCTCCTGACCGCCCGGGGGGAAGAGGAAGACCGCCTCAGGGGTCTGAACGCCGGGGCGGACGATTACGTCGTCAAGCCCTTCAGTCCCCGCGAGGTGGTGGCCCGTGTGCGCGCCCTCCTGCGTCGGGCGGGAGTGACCGAGCGCATCGAGTCCGGGCCATTGGCCCTGAACCTCAAGAGCCGCGTCGTCACGCTGCACGGCCAGCCGGTGACGCTCTCGCGCACCGAGTTCGACCTGCTCGCCACCCTCGCGCAGCATCCCGGCCTGGTCTGGTCGCGCGAGCGGCTGATGGAGCGGGTGTGGGGCCCAGACTACCCGGGGGTGACCCGGGTGGTGGACGTGCACATCACCGCCGTGCGCCGCAAACTGGGGGACGACGCGGACGCGCCCACCTTCATCGAGACGGTGCGCGGGCTGGGCTACCGCTTCCGGGAGGACTGACGTGCGCCTGTTTCCCCGCCTGCTGCTCAACCACCTGATGTGCGTGGTGGTCACCTCCGCCGTGCTGCTGGCGGCGGCCGAGCTCGCCGCGCAGCCCTTCATCGGGCACCACGTGGACGCGATGGTCCGGTTGATCGGCCCGCAGGGGGGCGGGCTGCGCGGGGACCTGACCCACGGCATGCGGGACACCCTGACCCGGGCCCTGCTCGCGGCCCTGCCGCTCGCCCTGCTGGTCGCCACCGGGATCGCCTGGGTGTCCGCCCGTCGCGTCACCGCGTCGGTGCGCACCCTGCAGTCGGGCAGCGGCGCCATCGCCAGCGGGGAGTACGCCCGGCGACTGCCCGAGGGGGGGCAGGATGAACTCGCGGATCTCGCGCGCAGCTTCAACACGATGGCGGGGGCCCTCGAGCGGGTCGAGCAAACGCGGGTCGAGATGATCGGGAACGTCGCGCACGAGCTGCGCACCCCCGTCAGCGCGGTGCGCGGCTACGCCGAGGCGGCCCAGGACGGCATCCTGCCCGCCGGGCAGGCCCTGGACGCCATCGCCCGGGAGGTGGCGGGGATGGAGCGGCTGGTGCACGACCTGAGCCTGGTGAGCCGGGTGGAGGCTGGGCGGCTGGACCTGAGCGTGGTGGACGTGTCACTGACCGACCTGCTGAGCCAGGCCCAGGACCGTTTTGCACTGGCCTTCGAGGACCGCAGGGTCACGTTGCAGGTGGACCCGCCCCCGGAGCCCCTGACTGTCCGGGCGGACCCCGAGCGGGCGCAGCAGGTCCTCGCCAATCTGCTGCGCAACGCCCTGCGGCACACTCCGCCCGGCGGGACGGTGCGGGTGTCCGGCCGGGCCGAGGGGGCAGGAGCAGCCGTGTCCGTCACCGACACGGGCAGCGGCATCGCTCCCGAGCACCTCGACCGGGTGTTCGAGCGCTTCTTCCGGGCGGACGCCGCTCGAACGCGGGGAGAGGGAAGCGGGGTGGGCCTGACCATCGCCCGCGGTCTGGCCCGGGCCATGGGGGGAGATCTGAGTGTCCGCTCGGTGCCCGGACAGGGCAGCACCTTCACCTGGACGGTTCCGCTGCACCAACCGGCGCCCGGTCCGCGTCCGGACTGACTGGCCGCCCGCCGGACCCCCGGCTCCGCGTTGTCCTTCACGCCGCCCAGCCTGACCACCTGATGGCCGAACTGCTCCTGGACCGGGCGCAGCGTCGCCAGGAGGCCAGAAAACCGGACGGTCTCGCCGCCGAACATGACCACGGCCGATGCCGAGTTGCGGACGTGGCGTCGGCACCGCACTTGAGCCTGCCCCACCCCGAAGGGGACGGCCTCGTGGCCGTCCCCTCTGGCCCGTGGGCCTTACTGCCGGTGTTCGGGGTGGGGGTCCTCACTCAACCACTGCTGGTGTAGCTGCTCGTGGTTCAGCTTCAGGTGCACATGCTGATCCACGTGATCCACCACGCTCAGAGGCAACCAGTGATGGGTCCCGGAGTCGTCCTTGGTCAGCTTGAGATACTCCCCGTCCACCCGGTCTACCTCGCCGTGCTGGTGCCCATCCGCGCAAATCACCGGCATGTGCTCCTGAATCTGTAATCCCATCGTCATCGTGTGACCTCCCTGGGCGGCATCTTCCTCCCGGCCTACCCGGCAGGCGCGACCTTCACCCGACGAAGGAGCTTACACCTTTCGTCTCGACATGTGAACAGACGCTCAGGTATATTTGGGGGCATGACGACCTCCCGTTCTCAGCTCGAATACTTCGTGGACGGCATGGACTGCGCGAGCTGCGTGCAGAAGGTCGAGCGGATGGTCGGTGGCCTCCCAGGCACCGGCGAAGTCAAGACCAGCTTCAACAGGCAAACGCTCAGCCTGGCCCTGGACGAGCACCAGACCCCTCGCGCCACCCTGGAACAGAACCTCCAGGCCCTCGGCTACACCCCCTCGCTGCTGAACCCGCCTGCGGCTCCGGGATCGCCGGTCGCCCACAAGGGCCACGACCATGAGCACGGGGACCATGACCACGCGGGGCACGGACACGTCCATGAAGCGCCGAAGCCCGGCCAGCCCTGGTACGCCACCGGGCAGGGCAAGCTGGTCGTCACCTCCGGCGTGCTGCTGGCCCTCGCCTGGCTGTTCGGCTTTGTGGAACCCCAGTTCGCCACCTTCGGGTATATCGCCGCGACCGTGATCGGCGTGTGGCCGCTGGCGAGAAAAGCCTATGCGAGTGCTCGTTTCGGCGACCCCTTCTCTATCAACATGCTCGTCAGCCTCGCTGCTGTCGGGGCCGTGCTGATCGGTCAGGCTGCGGAGGGCGCCGTGGTCGTGTTCTTCTTTGCGGTCGGTGAGCTGCTGGAGGGCGCGGCGGGTCGGGCGAGGGCGGGCATTCAGGCGCTGGCTGCCCTCGCCCCCAAGACGGCCCTGCTGCTAAAGAACGGGCAGACCCGTGAGGTGCCCGCCGATTCGCTCGCCGTCGGGCAGATCGTGCAGGTCAACCCGGGCGCCCGCGTCCCTGCGGACGGAACCATCCTCTCCGGCACCTCCAGCCTCGACGACAGCCCCGTCACCGGCGAGAGTGTCCCGGTGGTCAAGAGCGCCGGGAACACCGTCTACGCGGGCAGCATCAACACGGACGGGGTGCTGACCGTGCGGGTGGACAAGGCCGCGAGCGACAACACCATCGCCCGGATCATCCACATGGTCGAGGAGGCAGAAGGAAGTAAGGCGCCCACCGCGCGGTTCATCGACCGCTTCAGCCGGTCCTACACGCCCGGCGTGGTGGCGGTTTCCGCGCTGGTGGCGTTGATTCCCCCCCTCTTCTTTGGGACTGCGTGGTCTCCCTGGCTCTACAAGGGGATCGCCCTGCTGCTGATCGGCTGCCCCTGCGCCCTCGTGCTGAGTGTGCCCGCCGCGATCACCAGCGGCATCAGCGCGGGGACTCGGCGTGGCCTGCTGATCAAGGGCGGCGCCGCCCTGGAAAGTATTGGCAGCGTCAAGACCATCGCGTTCGACAAGACGGGCACCCTGACCGCCGGGAAGCCGCGGGTGACCGACGTGATCGGCCAGGACCGGAACGAGGTGCTGCGCCTCGCCGCCGCCGTGGAATCCGGGAGCAGTCATCCGCTGGCCAAGGCGATCACCGACGCCGCGAAGGGGGCGGGCCTGACCCTGCCTCCTGCGGTGGACGCGCAGGCCATCCCTGGCAAAGCGGTCACCGCCATCGTCGAGGGACGTGCCCTCAGCGTCTCCTCGCCCCGGCACGCCGCCACCCTGGCGACCCTGCCCGCTGATCTCCAGGCCACCGTCTCACGTTTCGAGGAACAGGGCCGCACCGCTGTCGTGCTGCTGGATGGGACGACGCCGCTGGGCGTCATCGCCATCCGCGACGAACCGCGTTCCGATGCCAGGGACGCCCTCGCGCAGCTCCGGTCCCTGGGCGTGAAGACGGTCATGCTCACCGGGGACAACGCCCGCACCGGACAGGCCATCGGACGTAACCTGGGCCTGGACGTGCAGGCGGACCTCCTGCCCGAGGACAAGCTGCGCGTGATTGCCGACCTCAAGGCGCGGGGCGGCGTGGCGATGGTCGGCGACGGGATCAACGACGCGCCTGCCCTCGCCCAGTCCGACGTGGGCATTGCGATGGGCGGCGGGACCGACGTGGCCCTGGAGACCGCCGACGCCGCCCTGCTGGGCGAGCGCGTGACCGGCGTGGCGGACCTCGTGCGGCTGTCACGCGCCACCATGCAGAACATCAAGTGGAATATCGCCTTCGCCCTGGGCCTCAAATTGATCTTCCTGGTCACCACCCTGCTGGGCTACACCAACCTCTGGATGGCGATTCTGGCCGACACTGGGGCCACCGCCCTCGTGACCGCCAACGCCCTACGTCTGCTGCGCTGGAAGGGCGAGGGCGGCCCGCGCTCCTCCACTCCCGCCACCGTCCCCGTTCCCCAGCATGGCTGAGCACAGCCACAGTCACGGCGAGAACGCGAGCGCCCGGCAGCTCACCCTGGCCCTGCTGCTGACCGGCACCTTCCTGATCGTCGAGGTCGTCTACGGCTTCGTCTCGGGCAGCCTGGCCCTGCTCTCGGACGCCGGGCACATGCTCACCGACGTGGCCGCCCTCGCCCTGTCCCTGTTCGCCATCCGGGTCGGGCAGCGCCAGGCGGACAAGAAACGCACCTTCGGTTACCGCCGCACCGAGATTCTGGCCGCCGCCGTGAACGCCGGGGCGCTGTTCGCCATCGGGCTGTACATCCTCTTCGAGGCGTACCAGAGACTGCGTGACCCGGTGACGGTGCAGACCACCCCCATGCTGATCGTCGCGGTCCTGGGATTGATCGTGAACCTGATCAGCGCCCGGGTTCTGGTGGGGGGCAGCCAAGGCAGCCTGAACGTGAAGTCGGCCTACCTGGAAGTGCTGGGCGACCTGCTCGGCTCGGTGGCGGTGATCGTCGGGGCCGTGCTGATCCGCCTCACCGGCTTGACCTGGATCGACCCGGTACTGGGCGCCCTCATCGGCCTGTGGGTGCTGCCCCGGACGTGGACGCTGCTGCGGTCCAGCGTGAACGTCCTGCTCGAAGGCGTGCCCGAGGGGATGGACCTGGATGCCCTGCGAGGGGACCTGGCGGCCCTCCCCGGCGTGACGGAGGTGCATGACCTGCACGTCTGGAGCGTGACCAGCGGCGAGCACAACCTGACGGCCCACCTGGTGACGAACACACCGGGACCGGACCTGCTCGCCCGGGTCCACGAGGTCGCCGAGCGGCACGGCATCGAGCACAGCACGGTCCAGATCGAGCCTCCGGGTATCCACGCCGGGCACGAAGGGCACCTCCACCCATGAACGATGCTCGGGCGTCCCGGACTCCGTCCTCTCCAGGAGTGGGTGGCAGACGCGCGGCCGGTGATGGGGGAACGGTGTAGCTCACCTCCCCGCGCTATGGTCGGGAGATGAGAACCGCCTCTCAAGACGACGTGTGTGAGGTCGCCTGCGTCCACCCCGAGGCGGTTACCCGGGTCCGCGCCGCCTTACCCGACGCGGCCTGTGTGGAGGACGCCACCACCCTCCTCAAGGTCGTGGCCGACCCCACCCGCTTCCGCATCCTCAGTGCGCTGAACACCGAGGAGTTGTGTGTGTGCGACCTCGCGGCGGTGGTGGGCATCAGCGAGAGCGCGGTGAGCCATCAACTGCGTCTGCTGCGGGCCCACCGCCTGGTGACCTTTCGTAAGGAAGGGCGCATCGCCTACTACCGCCTGCTCGACCAGCACATCACGAGCCTGATCGGCGGGGCGGTGGACCACGTGCGCGAGTGAGACCCGTCTTCATCGTGCTGGCCGTGGCGCTGCTGGGGCTGGGCGGCTGGTGGCTGACCCAGGAACGTCGCTGGCAGGGGGAGCTGTACTGTATCGAGCGCCCGGGCACCCTCTGGAATGGGCTGGCCCCACTGACGGCGGGCCTGACGCCCGAGTGCCCGACGTACAGCCGGACGTACCGTGAGGAGGTTCGCCGGGGGAAGGCCCGGGTGGAGATGTACCGCCTGGCCGGGTGGCAGCCCAAGGTGCTTCTCGATCCCTTCAAACGCGCCGGGTACCGGCAACTGACGAACGACGTGCTCCCCGGCAACTACACGGCGTTTCTGGACCGGGGCGGGGACCTGCTTCAGTACCACGCCGTGCAGGAAGGGGACACCATCCTCATCACCATCAGCGGCCAGCCGTAGTTTGCTCCGTCCTCCTGTTCCGCCTTCCATTGTTCCGCTCTGACGTTCCCGGCAGGTGACGTGATGATTCAAACCCTCAGAACCTGGGCGCGCGGCATCAAGCGTGAGCTGCTGGCCCTGTCCCTGGCCTACCGTGACTCGCGCACGCCCTGGTACGCCCGCGTCTGGGCGGCGTTCGTCCTCGCGTATGCCTTCAGCCCTATCGACCTGACCCCCGACTTCATCCCCGTGCTGGGCCTGCTCGACGACGCCCTCCTGCTGCCGCTGGGCATCGCCCTGGCCCTGCGCCTGATGCTCGCCCCCATGATGGCCGACGCCCGAGTACGTGCGGAGGCAATGGAGGGGCAGGCCCGGCCGACCCGCGTGACCGGGGCGGTGGTCGTCGTGCTGCTCTGGCTGCTCCTGGCAAGGCTCGTCGGTCAGGCCGTCTGGCGGCATGTCCGGCCGTGAATCGACGCCTCGCCGCTCCTGAACCCTGAACAGGGAACGCGGGCGAGCAGCCCGCGTTCCCTCAACCCCGGCGCTTCGGGTCAGGCCGTCTCCGCAACCTGGACCTGATCGCGGCGCGAGACCGTGAGGTAGGCGACCACCGCCAGGATGGAGCACAGGAAGACGGCATTCAGGGCCGTGCTGCCCAGTCCCAGGCCGCCCACGTCCCGGCCCTGCGAGAGGTAGTCCCCGATGGACGCGCCCAGCGGCCGGGTCACGATGTAGGCGAGCCAGAAGGCCAGGACGCCGTTCAGCCCGGCGTACACATGGGCGAGCGCCACCGCGGCGATCACGCCCGCGAAGATCAGGGCCGAGGGCAGGTAGCCGAGTTGCAACTGTTCGGCCATCAGGTCGCCCGCCGCCGTGCCCAGCGCGAAGGTGAAGAGGATCGCCAGCCAGTAGTACGCCTCCCGCCTCGGGGTGAAGATGCTGTGGATCGAGAGGGTGCCCTCGCGCCGGTACCACAGGACGAAGGTCATGAGCAGGGCCACGCTGAAGACCCCGGTGCTGACCCAGAGACTGACGCCGAAGTTGTCTGTGAGGTTGTCGGTGATCAGGGTGCCCACCACGCTGATCAGCACGATGGCGAGCCAGTAGACGCCGGGGACGTAGCGTTTCGTCCGGAACTGGGCCACTAGGGCGAGCGCCAGCAGCACGCTCATCAGCAGCGTCGTGCCGGTCAGGCCCAGGTGCAGGTTGCGGTTCAGGTAGTCCGCCGCGGTCTCGCCCACGGTCGTCGCCATCACCTTGACGATCCAGAAGAAGGCGGTGACCTCCGGAACTTTGCTCCACAGGGTCCGGCCCGGGCTGAGGGGGTTGGTGGTCAGGGTCGAGTCCATGTCTACCTCGCGTGGACGGGGAGGTGGGCGGCGTGCTCACCAGTGGGGGCGCCGGGGACAGGGGAGGCGTGTCGGTTCTCCTGTCCCCGGCGCCCCGCGGACTCAGAAGGCGAGATTGGTCCTGTTGTCGTTCCACAGCCTGCGGCCGATCACCTCGATCTTCCGGGAGAAGTCGTTGCCGTCCTTGAAGGGCCGGTTGGCGATGATGTCCCTCGCCGTGGTGGCGGAGACACCCTTGAGGCACTGGAGGTCTGCCTGGCTCGCCCTGTTCAGGTTGACCTTTGCTTTAAGCACCCGGGTGCAGGAAGAACCGGTCATGGTCATCCCCTTGGCGGCCTGGGCGGTGGGTGCGGTGGCGTGGCCTGTCGCGTGGCTCTGGGCGCTGGCGAGACCCACCGAGGCGAGGATGGACAGCAGGGCGAAGCTCGTGGAACGGTTCATGGGGACCTCCGGGGGCGGTTCATGATGGGTGGAAGGGAACCGCTGGGCGGCACCTTAGATTCGGAAGGTAAAAAGCCGGTATAGGGCGTCTGAGCGCGGAACCGCGGAGTTCGAACCTCGCCCCCCCTGTCTTTCCAGGTCCTCCCGCTTGACCCGGGTTTTACCCAGGAGGAGCAGGCTGGGCGACGTGACCCCGAACCAGCCCAGCCGCGCTCTGGTGCTGGGCGCGGCTGGCTGACACAGCCTGTACAGGGCGCGGCACACATTGGGGCGGATCGAGGGCGGCACGCTGGCCCTCCTCGTCGGCGCTGCCGTGTGGTTCGTGACGGCGCGGCTGGCGGTGTCGTGGCTGCTGAGGTCCGTGTCCCGCCACGATCTCCGGGGCTTCGCCGTGTACCGGGTCGTCTTCAGCGCCCTCCTCCCGGCCCTGGTGGCAGAGGGAACGCTGCGGTGAGCCCCGAGGGTGAACAGGGGAGGGGCAGCTTACCCCTCCTCGCGGGAACGAGACCGGCCTTTCCGCCTCACACGGACTTATGGACGTGGACGGGCCTCCCAGACCCGTGTGGTCACCGGGGCGGCCCGTCCAGGGGCGGCGGCGTCCCCGGACCAGGGCGCCCCGGTGTCCAGCCAGGCCGCGTGCTCGGCGATGAGGCGGCCCCGCTCGCTGGCCCGCGGGTGGGGATGAACGCCCCGGCGACCCGTGAAGCCCAGGCTGTACAGGGTGGCCAGGATGTCCGGGCGGTGCGCGATGGGTACCCCTGCCCCCGCCCAGTGGTCCGCCGTGGCCCTCAGGCAGGCGGCGACCAGCCGGGGGGCCGCGAGGGGGTCGAGCAGCAGCCGGAGCTGCGCCGGCAACTCGGGCGGCACCTCCAGGTACCCCAGCACGCCGAGGCGGCGCAGGGTGCCCACCTTCATCTGGGCGCGGCCCAGGCTGAACGTCTCGACGGGTCGGCCCGCCAGCCACCCGGCCAGGTGCCGGAGGGCGGACGCCGGGCGCTCCGGCAGCGAGACGGTCAGGCGCAGCAGCCGGTGCTGGAGGTGATCGTACCCGTCGAGGCGCACCTGCTCGTCGGCCAGGACGGCGGCAATCAGAGCGGCATCGACGCCGTACCGGGCCGCGGCGTTCCGGGTGACCCACTCGTCGGTCGGGGTGAACCGGACGCGACGCCGCCCGGCGGCGTGCGCACGGGGCCGTGCGGGTGGCCGTCCGGCAGGAAGGTCTGTCCGGGTGGGAAACGACTCGGGCGTCAGGGTGATCATGCGGCCATGATCTGCCGAAGACGTAAAAGGGCCGTATAGGCGCCTGCGGTCGGGCAGGGGTCCGCCGGTGAAGCTGGCGAGACCGCCCGGCAGCGGGGGCACGGCAGCCACCAGAGGGGGAACCGCCACGCTCCTCGGGCGGCGGTCAGCGGCGTTCCCACCGGGTCACCTCCTCATCCTGGAACCGCCCCGCCCCGGCCCTCGGCCCCTCCCGTCGGGCGCGGTCCGCCTGCCACCCGAACGTCACGTTCCTGCCTGGGCCAGGCGACCCACGACAGCCCCGCCACAGAACTCCTTTTCGTGCCCACCACAGGGATGGAGACGCCCCGGAACACCCCACACCCTTCCTGACGCGCGTCAGCGTTATACACGGACTTTACCGTCTTATACGGCCTTTTTACCGACCGCCCCTACGCTCCGGGCACGCAGAAGGAAGCTGCGGACAAGGAGAACACCATGCGAAAGAATGTCAAGACCGTCCTGCTCACCCTCACCGCCCTGACCGCCGTCGGCCTCCCGCTCGCCGGGCACGCCTTCGCTCAGGGGAAGGCCCCCTCCGCCCAGGTGGCCCAGGGCGGTCAGGCGAGTCAGGACGCGGAAACCAACGATGACCAGGGCGGCGCCGTACGGGGCAGCATCCAGCTTCCCGCCGACACGCAGGGCACGGAGGTGCCGGACGCGCAGAAAGAGGCCCAGTACCGCTCGCTGGCGAAGATCACGCCCGCTCAGGCCCAGCAGGCCGCCCAGGCCGCCGTGCCCGGCACGGTCACGAGCGTGAAGCTCGAAGACCAGGACGGCAGCCTGGTGTACGCGGTGGTGATCGGCCAGACCGAGGTGGCGGTGGACGCCGGCAACGGCCAGGTCCTGCGCCAGGAGGCCGCCGGTCAGGACCAGGGCGCCGACCAGGAAATGGGTGGACAGGAGGGCGGCGAGACGGGCGAGAGCGGCACCAACTGAGCCTGCACCCGGCGACTGACCGCTGAGGAAGCCACCCCCTGACACACAGCATCACGACGGGCACCCCGGGGAGGTGCCCGTCACCTTTTCGCGCGACGGTATACCGCGTCTTTACCTTCCTCGGGCACGCTGGGCGACATGAGCACCCTGCTGTCCCGTCGCCACCGGGTCCGACCGGTGGCCCTGCTGCGCCTGTTTCTCGGCATCCTGCTGCCCCTGCTGGTCGTGGGGCTCGTGGCCGAGGACCTCCTCGAGGGGCAGAGCTTCGCCTGGGAGACGCCCTTCCTGCTCGCGCTGCACCGCCACGCCACGCCGCTGCTGGACCGGCTGGCCCTGTTCTTCACCACCGTCGGCGGCGTGACCGTCATCGCCCCGATCAGCGCCGTGATCCTGGTCGTGCTGTGGCTGAGGGGGCACCGGCTGGCCGCCTTCTGGGGGCTGGGCGTGGCGGGCGCCGCCGGGCTGAACGTGGCGATGAAGCTGCTGATGCACCGTTCCCGCCCCGAGTTGTGGCCCCGCCTCGTCCCGGAACACGACGCCAGCTTTCCCAGCGGGCACAGCATGTATAGCGCCGCCTTCGTCGCCGCCCTGATCCTGCTCGCCTGGCGCACGCCCTACCGCTGGCCCGCGCTGGGACTCGGGGTGGCCTTTAGCGGGCTGGTGGGCTTCTCGCGGCTGTACCTGGGCGTGCATTATCCCACCGACGTGCTGTGCGGCTGGCTGACCGGCGCCGCCTGGGTGCTGGGCGTGTACGGTGTGCTGCGGCCGTTCGCGCCGGAGCACGGGAAGGAGAGCGCGGCATGAGACTCCTGATCGTCGAGGACGACCCCCATATCGCCGAACTGCTGAGCGACGGCCTGACCGAGGAGGGCTACGAGTGCGACCGGGCCGGGAGCGCCGCCGAGGGCGGGGAGCTCGCCCGGCTGTTTCCCTACGGCCTGCTGATCCTGGACGTGATGCTCCCCGAGGGCATCGACGCGGGGTACCGACTGGGGCGGCAGCTCAGGGAGGGCGGCCTGAACACCCCCATCCTGTACCTCACCGCCCGGGGCACCGTCGAGGATCGGGTCGAGGGGCTGGAGGCGGGCGGGGACGACTACCTGGTCAAGCCGTTCGCCTTCAAGGAGCTGCGGGCGCGGGTGCGGGCCCTGCTGCGGCGGGCGAGCGGGAACGCGCAGAACACGGTGACCCTGCCGGGGGGCTGGGTGATGGACCTGGGGGGCCGGGAACTCTACGCTACGGGCGTCCGTGCCGAGCTGACCCGCCGGGAGTTCGCGCTGCTGGAACTGCTCGTCCTGAACCCGGGTCGGGCCTTTTCCCGCGACGAGATCATCGAGCGGCTGTGGGGCGGGGAGGGGGGGGTGGAGCCCAAGGTGATCGACGTGTACGTCAGCACCATCCGCCGCAAGACCACCGACGTCCTGATCGACACCATCCGGGGCACCGGGTACCGGCTGGGCCGGGGTGAGGCGATGTGACCGGGGGGGGCGGCCGGCGGGTGGGCTGGAGACCCCGGGACTGGAGCCTGCGGGTCAAGCTCACGCTGGGCTACGCGCTGGTGTTCGCGGTGACCATCCTGCTTGGGGCCGTGCTGGTGTACTTCCTGGCCCGGGACAGCCTGACGGGTTCGCTCGACACCACCTTGCGGGAGACCGCCAGCGTGGCGCAGGGCAGCATCGAGGACCAGAACGGTCGCTGGACCTTCTCGTCGGAGCTGAGACCGACCGGCGACCTGGCCATAGAACTGCTCTCGCCCACGGGGAGGCCGCTGGCCCGCACGGGCCAGGAGGAGCATGACCAGGCCATTCCCCTGCGCGTGGGCTTCCTGTCGACGGCAGAACACCGGGTGCTGACCCTGCCCGTCGAGGGCGGGCTGTTCCTGCGGGTCTCCCGGCCCAGCGACACCCTGGTGGAGCTGCTGGAAACCCTGGCCCGCATCCTCAGCGCCGGCAGCGTGCTGATGGTCATGGTGGCCTGCGGGGCCGGGTACGTCCTGGCCGACCGGGCGTTGCGGCCGGTCGATGCCGTGGCCCGCACCGCCGAGGGCATCGCCCGGCGCGGCACCTACCAGGAGCGGGTGCCCGCCGCACCTGGCCAGGACGAGATGGCCCGGCTGACCTCCACCGTGAACGCGATGCTCGATCAACTCGAGGGCACCATCGAGCACGAGAAGAGTTTCGCCCGCATCGCCGCCCACGAGTTGCGTACGCCGCTGACCGTGCTCAAGGGCCGCCTCGACCTCACCCTGGAGCGCCCGCGTGAGGCCGCCGACTACCAGCGTGCCCTGAGCGGGATGCAGGGCCGGGTGGACGCGCTGGTCACCCTTTCGGAGAGCCTGCTCGCCCTGGCCCGCACCGACGCCCCGGTGCGTCTGGAACGGGTGGAACTGGCGGGCAGCGCCGCGTCGGCGGCGGACGCACTCGACGAGGTGGCGCGCCGGGTGGGCCGGCAGGTGCAGCTCGACCTCAACGAGAGCTGGGTGCAGGCCGAGGCGGAGGGGGTGGGGCGTGCCCTGGTCAACCTGATCGAGAACGCGCTCAAGTACGGCGCGGGTGGCGTCCTGGTGCGGGTTCGGGAACGCGAGGTCACGGTGCGCAGCGCGGGTCCCGGGCCGGACCAGGCCCAGTGGACCCGGCTGCTGGAACCCTTCGAGCGCGGCGCTGGCACCCAGGGGACCGCCGGAAGCGGGCTGGGGCTGCCGCTGGTGGCTGCCCTCGCCCGGCGTTGGAACGCGCAGCTCCTCCCCCGCTGGGAGGAAGGCGCCTTCGAGGTGAGCCTGCGTTTTCCGGCCTGACTCGGCGTTTGCCCGCCACCCTCGACGCCCCGACTCAGGAGACCCCATGCTCAGGTATCCCCTTGCTCCGAAGAGGACCGGCCTTCAGAACACTCCACGTCCGGTCGAGGACCCGCGCACCTCCATCCCACCGGGAAGCGCCCGGGCACGCGGCGGGGTTCCGCGCTCGCCGGGCCGGTCCTGCGGGTGGCCTGCCGCCTGCTGTGGCTCTCCCCGGTCCTGCTGGGGACCGGAGCGGCGCAGACCCAAACCCTGCCGTCCTTCTCACACGTGTTCGTGCTGGTGCTGGAGAACACCAGTGCCGGTGGAGTGCTGGGCAACCCCAACCTGCCGACCCTGAACGCGCTCGCTCGGGAATACGGTCTCACCACAAACGACACCGGGGTCGCCCACCCCAGCCTGCCCAACGACGTGGCCCTGCTCTTCGGCAGCACCCCGGCAGCCGCAGCGACGATCCCCGCCAGCGTTTCCCCGGGGACAACCTGGCCCTGCAACTGGAACGCGCGGAAGACCTGGAAGGGGGACTTCCAGGGACTGCCCAGCCCCGGCTGGAACGGTCCCTCGGCGGGCGCCTCCGCCAAGAGGCACAACCCCCTGATGCTCTCCCCGGAGCTCGCCGGGAGCCCGGCGCGGGCGCGGAACGTGGTCCCCCCGGAGGGGTTGACCGCCGACCTGCGTTCCGGGACCGTCCCCACCTTCGCGCTGATCGTGCCGGACCTGTGCCACGACCTGCACGGGGCGCTGACCTGCTGGCATGGGTTCGCGGCTGGAGCGGGCGGGCGACGCCTTTGTGCGCGAGTGGGCCGGGAAGATCATGGCTTCCCCCGCCTGGAAGGACCACGCCGCCCTGGTGATCACCTTCGACGAGGGTGAGGGTGGGGGACGGGGGCACCGTGGCGACCATTGTGGTGACGAGCGACGGCCCGCGCGGCGTGCGGTCAAACCGGCCCTACACCCACTCCAGCCTGCTGCGGACCCTCGAGGACGCCTGGGGGCTGCGCCCTCTGTGCGAGGCCGCGCGGGCGACGTCCATGACAGACCTGTTCATGCGGTGAGCTTTCTATACCACCTTTATACCGGGCGGGACTACGGTCGGGGCATGAACAAGAACAAAGGTCTGGTGCGGCCCGCAGCGACGTTCGCCCTTCTCACCCTGGTCCCCGGCGCCCTCGCGCAGACGCAGGTGGCCCCCGAAACTCACCCGGTGGGCGACATCCCCGACTCGCAGGCTTTCGTGCGTTACGTCAGCGCGCCGGGAGGCTACAGCCTGGAAATCCCGGAAGGCTGGGCCCGCCGCGAGCAGGGCGGCACGGTGAGCTTCACCTCCAAGTACGGCACCGTCGAGCTGACGGCCCGCCAGGCGGCGCGGACCCCGGGGGTCGCGGCGGTCCGGGCGGGCGACCTCGCCGCGCTGGCCCGGACGGACCCCAGCGTGAAGGTCACCCTGGTCAAGGCGGCGCCGTTGCCCGCCGGGAACGCCGTCCTGGCGCGCTTCACCTCCACCTCCGCCCCGAACGCGGTTACGGGACGGCGCGCGGTGCTGGACAACGACCTGTACGTGCTCACCAGAAACGGGCGCGAGGTCGTCCTGCGGATGAGTGCCCCCAGGGGGGCGGACAACGTGGACGCCTGGAACCGGGTCGCGCGTTCGTTCGTGTGGCGGTGAGGGCCGTGTCCATTCTGGAGGCCGTGGACCTGTACCGCTTCTACCACGTCGCGGACGAGGAGGTGCGCGCCCTGCGCGGGGTCAGCCTGGACCTGGCGCCGGGGGAACTGGTCGCCTTGCTGGGCGCCTCCGGCAGCGGCAAGAGCACCCTGCTCTCTTGCCTGGCCGGGCTGGACGACCCGGACGGCGGCGCGGTGACGGTGGCGGGCGAGCGGCTGACCCGGCGGCCCGAGGCGCAACGGGCGGGGGTGCGGGCGCGGCACCTGGGCGTGATGTTGCAGGGCGGGAATCTGCTCGCGCACCTGAACGTGCTCGACAACGTGACCCTGACCGGGCAGCTGCTCGGTCAGCCCGACGAGGCCCGTGCGCTGGACCTGCTGGGGCAGCTCGGGTTGGACCACCGGCGGCATGCCTTCCCAGCGCAGCTCTCTGGGGGGGAGGTCGCGCGCGTCTCGCTCGCGGCGGCCCTGGCGCACCGCCCCGCCGCGCTGCTGGCCGACGAGCCGACCGCCGAGGTGGACGCGGCGACCGAGGAACGGGTGATCGGCGTGATTGAGGCGTTCGTGCGGGGGGAAGGGCGCGGCGGACGCGGCGCCGTGATCGCCACCCACAGTCCCCGGCTGGCCGCCCGGGCGGGCCGCGTGCTGCGGCTGAAAGACGGGAGGTGGCAGGATGCCTGAATCAAGGAGGGTGGACGTCTCACCCCGGCGGCTGACCCCCGGGCCCGTTCCCCCACGCGCGTCGTTCCGGCCGGTGGACGCGGCGGCCACTCCGCTGGCCGAGGCGCGCGGGGTCAGCCGGACCTTTACCGTCGGCGGGCAGGAGGTCACCGCCCTGCGGGAGACGACGCTCCGGGTGCGCCCCGGCGACCGGATCGCGCTGCTGGGCCCGTCCGGCAGCGGCAAGAGCACCCTGCTGCACCTGCTGGGCGGGCTGGACACGCCGACCACGGGGACGGTGAGCTGGCCCACGCTGGGTGAGGCGGGCAGCCTGCGGCCCGGCAAGGTCGCCTTCGTCTTCCAGGCGCAGAGCCTGATGCCGCCCCTGACTGCGCTGGAGAACGTGGCGCTCCCGCTGCTGCTGGTCGGTGAAACCCCCGAGGCAGCCACGAGGGAAGCCCGGCGGGCCCTGGACACCCTGGAATTGCTGGCGCTCGCCGATCAGCTGCCCGAGGAACTCTCCGGCGGTCAGGCCCAGCGGGTGGCGGTCGCGCGGGCGCTCGTCACCCGGCCCCGGCTGGTCCTGGCCGACGAGCCCACCGGGCAACTTGACTCCGTCACCGCCGCGCACCTGATGGACGTGCTGCTCTCGGCGCTCGAACCCGGGGCGGCGCTGGTGATGGCCACCCACGACGAGGCCGTGGCGCGGCGCCTCGACACCCTCTGGCGCATGGAGGGCGGCAGGCTTCTGAGCCGGGCCACCAAGGAGGGAACCTCATGACCAGCCTGTGGTTGCGCGGTTTGATGGCGCGCCGTCCCCTGCGCCTGTGGGGGAGCGCGCTGGGGGTCGGTCTGACCGTCGCCTTCCTGGCCTTCCTGCTGTCGTTCATCGCGGCGGGCACGGCCAACATGACCCGCCGGGCCGTGGCCTCGGTCCCGGTGGACTGGCAGGTGCTGCTGGGGCAGAACACCGGCCGCGCCCAGGCCGAGGCGGCCATCCGCGCCGCCAGCCCGGTCCGGACCCTTGCGGCGGTCGGGTACGCGGACGTGCCCGGCTTCACGGCCCACACGGGCGGCACCGTCCAGACCACCGGGGCGGGCAAGGTGCTGGGGTTGCCGCCGGGCTACCGCGCCGCCTTCCCCGCCGAGCTGCGTCCCCTGATCGGGTCGCCGGACGGCGTGGTGCTATCGCAGCAGACGGCGGCGAACCTGCACGCCGCCGTGGGCGACACGGTGACCATCGGACGCTACGGGGCCGCCCCGGTGGGGCTGCGGGTCGCCGGGATCGCCGACCTGCCGCAGGCCGACTCGCTGTTCCAGGCGGTCGGGGCCCCCAAGGGCCTCGCCCCGCAGGCGCCGCCGGACAACGTGCTGCTGCTCCCCCGTGCCCGGTGGGACGCGCTGTTCGCTCCCCAGAAGGCCGCGCGGCCCGACACCGTGCGCGAGCAGCTCCACGTGCGGCTGGGCACCGCGCTCCCCAGCAACCCAGGCCGGGCCTTCGCGCAGGCCGGGACGCTCGCCAACAACGTCGAGGCGCGGCTCTCGGGCGGGGCCGTGGTCGGCAACAACCTGGCGGCCAAGCTGGACGGGGCACGGGAGGACGCCCTGTACGCGCAGGCGCTGTTCCTGTTCCTGGGGCTGCCGGGGGCCCTGCTCGCCGGGGCGCTGACCCTGAGCGTCGCGGGGGCGAGCGCCGGGCAGCGCCGGACCGAGGCGGCCCTGCTGCGGGTGCGGGGAGCGGGCGACCGCACCATCCTGCGGCTGGGAGCGGCGGAGGCCCTGCTGGTGGCGGGCGTCGGCACCGTGCTGGGCCTCCTGGCGTACGCGCTGCTCTCGCCCCTGGTCACGCCGGGCACGGCGGTGGGCCTCCCCCTGCTCGCGCTGCCCGTCCTGGCGGGGCTGATCCTCTCGCTGCTGGCCGTCCTGCTCCCCACCCTGGGGGCCGTCCGGTCGTCCACGGTCGCCGCCCAGCGGCAGGTCGTGGGCCGGGCCGGGACGCCGCTGTGGCAGCGCCTCTCCCTCGACCTGCTGCTGCTCGTCCTGGCCGGGGTGATGTTCTGGCGCAGCGCCGCCGGGGGCTACCAGCTCGTCCTGGCGCCGGAAGGCGTCCCCCAGGCGAGCATCCAGATCGAGGCCTTTGTCGCGCCGCTGGCCCTGTGGCTGGGCGGCACCCTGCTGGCGATGCGGCTGCTGGGCCTGCTGCTGCGGCGGGGCGCGCTGACCCGGCTGCTGCGGCCCCTGGCCGGGACCCTGGCGGGGACCGTCGCAGCGGCGCTGGGACGGCAACGCTCGCTCCTGACGCGCGGGGCGGCGCTCGTCGCGCTCGCCACCGCCTTCGCGGTCTCCACCTCGATCTTCAACGCGACCTACAACGACCAGGCGCGGGTGGACGCCGTGCTCACCAACGGGGCGGACGTGACCGTGACGGGCACCGCGAACGGCCCGGCCGGGCCACGGCTGGCCGCCCTGGGGGCCCTGCCGGGCGTGGCGGGCACCCAGCCGCTGATCCACCGCTTCGCCTACGTGGGGGCGGACCTCCAGGACATCTACGGCATCGACGCCGCGCACTTCACTCAGGTCAGCCGCCTGTCGAACACCTACTTCGGGGGGACGACGGCGCAGGGGGCACTGGCGAAGCTCCGGGCCCGCCCCGACGCCCTGTTCGTCTCGCAGGAGACGGTCAACGACTACCAGCTCTCGCTCGGGGACCGGCTGAACCTGCGGCTGCTGAACGCCCGCACCCATGGGTACGGGACCGTCCCCTTCACCTTCGTCGGCGTGGTGCGCGAGTTCCCCACCGCCCCCAAGGACTCCTTCCTGGTCGCCAACGCGAGCTACCTCGCCAAGGCGACCGGCAACCCGGTGGCCGAGGTGGCGCTCCTCAAGGTGAGCGGGTCCCCGCAGGCGGTGGTGGACGCTGCCCGCCAGGCGACCCGCGACCTGCCCGGCGTGACGGTCACGGACCTCGCCACGGTGCGCAGCCGGATCGCGTCGGGCCTCACGGCGGTCAACCTCGCGGGCCTGTCCCGTATCGAGCTGGCCTTCGCGGCCCTGCTGCTCGCGGGGGCGACCGGGCTGGTGCTGGCCCTCGGGCTGGCCGAGCGCCGCCGCACCTTCACGGTGCTGGGTGCCCTGGGCGCCACCCAGAAGCAGCTCGGCGCCTTCCTGTCGGGCGAGGCGCTGGTCGTCGTGGGACTCGGCGGGGTGTTCGGGGGCGTGATCGGCCTGGGGGTCGCGCAGACCCTGATCAAGCTGCTCCAGGGGGTCTTCGACCCGCCGCCCGAGGTGATGGTGCTGCCCTGGCCCTACCTGGTGGGCCTGCTGGCCGCCGCCGCGCTGAGCACCCTGGCCGCCCTGCGGCTGGCGCGGGCCGCCTCCAACCGGCGGGTGACCGAGGTGCTGCGGGCGGGCTGAGGGGCGGCTCTCCGGGGGGAGTGGCCTGAGCCGCTCCCCCCCTCGGTATACGCGTTCTTTACCTCGGCTCTCTAGGGTGGGGGCATGGTCGACCTTCCCCAGCTCCTGCTCAGCGTCTCCTACCTGGGCATCTTCGCCATCGTCTTCGCCGAGAGCGGGCTGCTGCTCGGCTTTTTCCTGCCCGGCGACAGCCTGCTGATCACGGCGGGCATCCTCGCCCAGCAGGGCAGCCTGCACCTGGCGGGCGTGATGCTCGCGGTGGCCCTGGGCGCGATCATCGGGGACAGCACCGGGTACCTCATCGGGCGCCGCTTCGGCCCGGCGGTGTTCAGCCGCCCGGACAGCCGCCTGTTTCGCCCCGAGTACGTGGAGCGCACCCAGGCGTTCTTCGAGCGCTACGGGGGGTTCTCGCTGATCCTGGCCCGCTTCGTGCCGGTGGTGCGCACCGTGGCGCCGACGCTCGCCGGGGTCGGAAGGATGTCCTACTCCCGGTTCCTGATCTACAACGTCGTGGGCGGGCTGCTGTGGGCGCTCAGCGTGCCCCTGCTCGGCTACTGGCTGGGCGGCCTGATCCCGCACCTCGACCGCTACATCCTGCTGGTGGTCGGTGTGGCCGTCGTCCTGAGCCTGATCCCGGTGGGGCTGGAGCTGCGCAAGCTGCGCGCGGGGCGGCAGTGAGCCGGGTGGGCCCAGCGCCCGTCTCCTGATCCGGGGTGGGCGCCACGCCTCTCAGGCCGTTCAGGCTGAGGGCCAGCGCCGCACCCTCACGCGCGCCGCCACTGGCCCCACCCGCTACTTGCCGAGTTTCCTGACCGCCTCCTCCGCCTCCTTCAGGCTGCCGAACTCCCCAGCCAGGTAGGCCCACTCGGCGCCCTCCGGTTTGGAAAGCTGGGCGTTCAGCTTCCAGAACTTGGGGTCGGTGTGCTTCTCCAGGTGAATCCGGTGGATGGCCGCGGCATTCACGTAGCTGCCGTCCTCCAGCTTGATGAACTTCGCCATGCCCCAGCTTAAGCGGCTCCCCCCGTGACGTCAGGAGGTGAGCAGGCTGAGCCCCAGCGAACAGCAGCGATGCGAAACCACTTCCTCCGCCTCCGGGAGCCAGGAGAAAACACCCTCTCCCGAACAGCGAGGGGGTGACACCCGCCGGGCATTGACCCTGTGCCCGGTTTTGGCTATGATGGCGCTGTCAGGGTATGCGCTGAACACGGGATGACCGTGTGCTCTGGCACCGCCCGAAGAGGGTCCCTACCCGAGAGTGGGATAACCAAGAGGATCAGTTCCAGTTCAACTTCAAAAGCGACGGCACACATCAGGTGTGCCGTCGCTTTTACCTTTGCACCTTGACCGGCCTGTTCATCTGGGTGTTGTAGAGCAGGAACTCGAACTTGACCGGCTTCGTCTTGGGCCGGTTTTCCAGCTTGTCGGCGTCCCGCGGAAAAGCACTCTCCACGATCAGCCTGAGCTGCCTGCTGCCCTGCTCCTTGTAGGGTTTGAAGTACACCTCGTACTCCACCGTCTCACCCTCCCGCGACGTCACCTCGATGGTGAAGTAGTTGCCGTGTCCGGTGTGAAAGCATTTCCTGCCCATCAGGTCCCGGACCAGGGCGGGCAGTTGCCGCGACAGCTCGTAGCGCAGGGCGTCGAAGCTGCGGTAGTCGCAGTTAGTGACGTGACAGTATTCGAGCGCGGGGTCGTCTCCAGGCTTTTTCTTCTCCGTGAAGCAGTGGTGGCCGAAATGCACGAACACCCGGTACGTGACGGGGGGTTTGCCGTCCTGAGCGGGCTTGAGGTACTCGCAGGTGAAGCCGTCGAGGTGGCTGAGGTCATAGACCTGCTCCCGGTAGAGAAAGGGCGGCCATTTCGTCATTCCAGGGCAGGATAGTGTGCCTCTCAGGGAGCGGCGGGCAGGAATCCGAAGGGAACGCCCAGCGGCGTGAGCAGCCGCTCGACCTCCTGACGACGCGCCGGGGTGCCGACGTCCCGGATCAGGAGGCGTTCGGCCCGGCCCGGATGCTCCCGGACGAACCGAGCGTAGGTCTCCGGGTCGCGCTCCCCGCTGTCACCGATCAACGTGAACCGGGCGGTGGTGATCCGCGCCAGGGTGCCCAGCACGCGGCCCTTGTGCTCGGTGGCGCCCTTGCGGAAGAGGTCGCGCAGGAACAGCGGCCCCTCGGGAAGCCCGCGGACGTGCAGCAGGGTCCGCAGGGAGGCCGTCAGCCCGTCGGGACTGTTGCTGAGGGAGACGACCGGCCCGCGCGAACGTCCGGGAAGAGGGGCCGGGTCGTGCCGTTGGCCGTCAGGACGCTGCGCAGCGTCCTGCCCTGCGCCACTCCCGTGACGATCACCGTGTCGTCGAGGTCGGTCACCGTGCGGTGTGCCGCGCCCGGGAAGGCGGGCGGGGGAACCTACACGGGAGCGGCCCCCTGGACACGGACGGTGGTCGCTCACATCGTCCCGGCGGGCAGCAGGCGGGCGAGGTGGCGCAGCACGTTCAGCGCCACGGGGTCGCCCGGCGCGTCGGCACGCCCGGCAAACCCGTCGTCCTCGCTGACCCGGGCGCGGAGCTGCGCGGGATCGGGGGAGTCCAGAACCGTGAGGTGCGCCGCCTGGGCGGAACACAGGAGCAGGGCGGCCAGCAGGGGTCGGAACGTGAGGTGGTCGGGCACGGCTCGCCGTGAGCGGAGCAGGCCCGGGAGAGCGGGGCGCGTCGCCCCAGGGGCGGGGACACGGTGGCGAAGGGGGCCGGGTCTCGACCGGGGCAGCAGAGGCGCCCGCCGGTATACCGGCCCTTTACCCGGCGTCCCTAGTGTCGCGGCATGGACCGCCCAGCCACCTCGCTGCTCCAGGGGAAGCTCCCGTGAGCCGGACCGCACCCCGCCCCCGGACGGTTTCCTGGCGGCGCCTGCTCGGGCCCGGCCTGATCACCGGGGCGTCGGACGACGATCCCAGCGGCATCGCCACCTACTCGCAGGTCGGGGCGCAGTTCGGCTCCGGCCTGCTGTGGACGATGCTGTTCACCTTCCCGCTGATGGCCGCCACCCAGGAGATCAGCGCGCGCATCGGGCGGGTCACCGGGCGCGGGCTGGCGAGCAACCTGCGCGAGTTCGCCCCGGCCCCGCTGCTGTACGGCGTCACGGCCCTGCTGGTGGGGGCGAACGTCATCAACCTGGGGGCCGACCTGGGCGCGATGGGGGCGGCCCTGCGCCTCCTGATCGGCGGGCACGCCCACCTCTACACCGTGCTCCTCGCGCTGCTGTCGGTCGCGCTGCTGGTGTTCGTGCCGTACTCCCGCTATGTGCGGTGGCTGCGGTGGCTGACCCTCTCGCTCTTCACCTACGTCGCCACGGTGTTCGTGGTGCGGGTGCCGTGGGGCGAGGCGCTGCGGGCCACCCTCCTGCCCCACCTGAGCTGGAACGCGGCCAGCCTCCAGGCCCTGGTCGCGGTGCTCGGCACGACCATCAGCCCTTACCTCTTCTTCTGGCAGGCCTCGCAGGAGGTCGAGGAGGCGCGGGCCGAGCCCGGGGAGACGCGGCTGCGCCACCGCCCCGACCTCGCCCCCGCGCAGTTCCGGCGCATCCGGCTCGACACCCTGGTCGGCATGGGCTTCTCGAACCTGGTGGCCTACTTCATCATCCTGACGGCCGCCGTGACGCTCCACGCCTCGGGGCAAACCCACATCGCGACGGCGGCGCAGGCGGCGCAGGCCCTGCGACCCGTCGCGGGCCGCCTCGCCTTCGCCCTCTTCGCGCTCGGGATCGTCGGGACAGGCCTGCTCGCGGTGCCGGTGCTCGCGGGCTCGGCCGCCTTCGCGGTGGGCGAGGCGCTGCGCTGGCCCGTGGGCCTGGCCCGCAGGCCCCTGGAGGCCCGGGGCTTCTACCTCGTCCTGGGCGCCTCGGCCCTGCTCGGGGTGGGGCTGAACTTCACGCCGGTCGACCCCATCCGCGCGCTGTTTCTCGCGGCGGTCGTCAACGGGGTGGTGAGCGCCCCGGTGATGGCGGCGATGCTGCTGCTGGCGTCGAGCCGCCGGGTGATGGGGGAGTTCGTCCTGCCCCCCGGGCTGAAGGTCCTCGGCTGGATCGCCGCCCTGGTGATGCTCACGTCGAGCGTCCTGATGCTGGCGACCCTGGGCCGGTGACGTGGGGAGGACCGGTCGCCCGTGCACCCGCCCCAGTTCCCCCGTATACCGCCGCTATACCGTTCCTATACCGCCCTGCTCCATGCTGCCGCCATGACGGGTTCCCTGACCGACCTGGCGAGGCGCGCGCAGCCGGCCACCCTGCTGCGCCTGTTTCTCGGCATCCTGCTGCCCCTGACCGTGCTGGGCTTGATCGGCGAGGACGTGCTCGAGAAGGAGCGTTTCGCCTTCGAGACGCCCGCGATGCTCTGGCTGCACGGGCACGCGGGTGGGGCGCTGACCGGCCTCAGCGTCTTCATGAACTATTTCGGGGGCCCCTTGGTGATGGGCGTGGTGATCGTGCTGCTCCCGACCATCTTCTGGTTCACCCGCCACCGGCCCCAGGCGCTGTTCGCCCTGCTGGCCCTGGGCGGCGCGGCGGGCGTCCAGGCCATCATGAAGCGCATCTTCCAGCGGCCCCGGCCCGAGCTGTGGCCGCGGCTGGTGACGGAGACGGGCGCCTCGTTTCCGAGCGGGCACAGCACCGTCGCGGCGGCGCTCGCCGTCCTGGTGGTGCTCCTGCTGTGGCCCACCCGCCTGCGCTGGCCGGCCCTGGTGCTGGGCGCGGGCTATTACGCCCTGATGGCCCTCTCCCGGGTGGTGCTGGGCGTGCACTACCCCACCGACGTGCTGGCCGGCGGCCTGACCTCGCTGGTGTGGGTGCTGGGCACGTACCAGATTCTGCGCGGACGGCTTCTGCCGCAGCACGCGGGCCGCGCATGAAGCCTCCGGAGATCGAGGACGAGGCCCGGATCAGCGGCGCGTTCCCGGGCAGGTCGGCCACCGGCCGCGGGCTGGACCTGTGGACGGAGGGGGGCCACACGCCCTCCCTCCCGGCACGCGACAGGACTGAACACTGGAACGGCGCCCCGGAAGTGGGGGGTTGCTCCGGTCCGGTCCAGTCTTCCGTCTTCCAGGAACAGTCCTCCCCGGCGGACCGGCGGTCCCAGACGTGGCGGCTGCCGGGCGGGTTCGTGCTCGATCCGGGGAGCAGGGGGCTGTCCCGTGACGGCGTCCGGTCGGCGCTGACCCACCGGGAATTCGCCCTGCTCGAACTGCTGGCGAGCCAACCCGGTCGCGTCTTCACCCGGACGGAGATCATCGCGGGCGTCTGGGCCGGGAAGGCCCGGGTTCAGCCCAGGGTGATCGACGTGCACGTTCGCGCCATCCGCCGCAAGACCGGGCCGCAGGTCATCGAGACGTCCCGCTGCGCCGGGTACCGGCTGGGGGCGGTCACGTGAGGTTCGGGCGGTCACGTCCGGGAGGCTGGGGCCGACTCCCGCGGGTGCGCGAACGGACTGGTGCCGCGCGGGGTGCCGGGCGAGCAGCGGGGTGGACCCCGGGGGCCGGCCCACCTCGCCGGCGCCGACCTGCGGAGCGCGCGTGACTGCTGCTCCTGCCCCCGAGTCGCTGTGGCCGGCCAGGATCGCCATCCTGACCGTGCTGGGGCTGAACCTGCTGCTGGGCGAGCACCTCACGCCCGGGCCCAACTGGCTCCTCCCGGCGGTCGAGACGCTGTTGTTGCTGCCGCTGAGCGTCCTGCGGGGCCGCCAGCGCCGCCACCTGCGGCTGCACGGGCAGGCGAACCTGGCGCTGAGCCGGGTGACCCGACCGCTCGCGCTGGGCCTGACGGGGCTGCTGCACCTCGCCAACCTGGCGTCGCTGGGCCTGCTGGTGGGGGACCTGCTGGGGGGCAGCGGCGCGACGGGCCGGGCGCTGCTCGCAGATGCGCTGAACCTCTGGGTCACGAACGTGCTCGTCTTCTCGCTGTGGTACTGGGAACTCGACCGGGGCGGCGCCCTGCGCAGAACCCGCCCGGGGACCTACCCGGACTTCCTCTTTCCCCAGGCTGGGGCGGCGGGCCTGGCCCCCGAGGGGTGGCGGCCCGAGTACGTCGACTACCTGTTCGTGGCGTTCACGAACGCCGCCGCCTTCAGCCCCACCGACACCCTCCCGCTCACGCGGCGTGCCAAGCTGCTGATGACGTTCCAGGCCGTCACGTCGATGCTGACCGTGGTCCTGGTCGCCAGCCGCGCCGTGAACATCCTGAGGTGACCCCATGCGCAGACGGCACGTCCTGATCACCACGGCGGTTCTCGGCGCGGCTGGCCTCGCGGCCTGGATCAACCTGCCCGCCGTGGGGCGGGTGTTCGACGCGGGGGCGGACCGGATCGCGGCCCTGCCGCCCACGGCCCCCTTCCGCCCCGGCCAGCGGGTGCTGGTCCTCTCGCCGCACCCGGACGACGAGACGCTGTGCTGCGCGGGGCTGATCCAGCAGGCCCGGGCGGCCGGGGCACGGGTGTTCGTGGCCTGGGCGACCGCCGGGGACGGGTTCGAGCTGGACGCGGTGCTGACCCGGCGCGTGGCCGACCCCAGCCCCCAGGACATGCGCGCCCTGGGGGACACCCGGACCGCCGAGGCGCGGCGGGCCGTGGCGCTGCTGGGCGTGCCCCCGGAACGGACCTTCATGCTCGGGTATCCGGACGGCGGGCTCTTCCGGCTCTTCACCACCCATTACGCGGAGCCCTACACCGCGCCGCGCACCGGGTCGGGGGCCGTGTACGTGCAGGGGGCCCTGACGCCCGGCGCGCCGTACACCGGGCGGGCGCTGGAGGCCGACTTGACGCGGGTGCTGGGCCGGGTACGGCCCGACCTGGTGCTCGCCCCCGCCCCGCAGGACTTCCACACCGACCACCGCACCCTCTCCTACCTGGCCATGCGGCTGTTGAGTGCGCGGGGCCAGGAGGCGAGGCTGCGGTACTGGGTGGTCCACGGCGGCCTGGAGTGGCCGCTGCCCAAGGGCCTGCACGCGGGGCTGCCGCTCACCTTGCCGCCCCTGGCGAAGACCTTGCCGTGGGCCCGGGCGGACCTGACCCCCGCCCAGGTCGCGCGCAAGCGGGCGGCGGTGGACGCCTACCGCACCCAGACGCGGGTGATGGGGCGTTTCATGCACGCCTTCGTGCGGCAGAACGAACTGCTCAGTGCGGACCCGCTGCCGGAGGAGAGGGGGGCAGATGGTCTGGAGGTGAGTCCGACTTCAAGGTAGGGAAGCGCAGAGCAGAGACCGCCGACTTTTCTCCCCGGCATGCGGGAACAAGCGAATCAAGAAGTCAGGAGGCGTGGCGATGACGAGTGAAACGCGGGACAGCATCAACGACATCTGGGGGGAACGCACACCGCACGGGGCCGGGCAGGAGTGGCCCGCGCGGGTGGACGAGCGAGTTTCGGAAACGCCTGAGCGCTGGGTCCGGGGGGCGTGCGTGCTGTGCTCCAACGGCTGCGGCCTCGACATCGGCGTGAAGGACGGCCGGATCGTGGGCGTCCGCGGCCTCGTGTCCGACGCGACCAACAAGGGGCGCCTGGGACCGAAGGGCCTGCACGGCTGGGAGGCGAACAACAGCGGGGACCGGCTGGTCAGACCCATGATCCGCAGGGATGGGCAGTTGCGGGAGGCGAGCTGGGACGAGGCAATGGACCTGATCGTGCAGAAGTCGCAGGAGATCGCCCTGCAGCACACCAGCGGCGCCCTGGGCTTCTACACGTCCGGGCAGCTCTTCTTGGAGGAGTACTACACCCTGGCCGTGATCGGCAAGGCGGGGCTGGGGACGCCGCACATGGACGGCAACACCCGGCTGTGCACCGCGACCGCCGCCGCCGCCCTCAAGGAGTCGTTCGGCTCGGACGGTCAGCCCGGCAGCTACGAGGACCTCGACGTGACCGACTGCGTCCTGCACGTCGGGCACAACGTCGCCTCGCAGCAGACGGTCCTGTGGATGCGCGTTCTCGACCGTCTCGCCGGGTCGAATCCGCCCAGGGTCATCGTGATCGACCCCCGGCGCACCTTCACTGCCGAAAAGGCCACCGTCCACCTCGCGCCGAAGGTCGGCACGAACGTCGCCGTGCTCAACGGGCTGCTGCACCTGATCATCCAGGCGGGCAAGACCGACCCGGCCTTTCTGCAAGCACACACGGTCGGGTACGATGACCTGAAAAGGGTCGTCGAGAAGTACACGCCCGAGTACGTCGAGGAACTGTCGGGTGTCCCTACCGCCGACCTGCGCGCCGCCGGGGAGATTCTGGCGAATACGAAGACACTCGTGTCCACCGTCTTGCAAGGCGTGTACCAGTCGATGCAGGCGACCGCGGCCGCCGTGCAGGTGAACAACATCCACCTGATCCGGGGATTGATCGGCAAACCCGGCAGCGGCATCCTCCAGATGAACGGGCAACCCACCGCGCAAAACACGCGGGAGACCGGCGCGGACGGCGACCTGCCGGGCTTTCGCAACTGGGGCAACCCCGAGCACATCGGGCAACTGGCGAAGCTCTGGAACGTCCCCTTCAACAAGATTCCGCACTGGAGCCCGCCGACGCACGCCATGCAGATCTGGCGCTACTGCGAGCAGGGCAGCATCAAAATGCTGTGGATTCAGGCGACGAACCCGGCCGTGTCCCTGCCGGACCTCGGGCGCATCCGCCGAATCCTTCAGCAGGAAGACCTGTTCGTGGTCGTGCAGGACGCTTTTCTCACCGAGACCGCCCGCTATGCGGACGTGGTGCTCCCCGCCGCGATCTGGGGCGAGAAGACCGGCACCTTTACCAATGTCAGCCGCACCGTGCATATCTCATGCCAGGCTATCGAGCCTCCCGGCGAGGCGAAGAGCGACCTCGACATCTTCCTCGACTACGCACGGCGCATGGACTTCCGCGATCAGGACGGAGGGCCCCTGATCAGGTGGCACGACGCCGAGAGCGCCTTCGAGGCCTGGAAGGAATGCACGCGCGGGCGGCCCTGCGACTACACCGGCCTGACCTACGGGAAGCTCCTGGCGGGCAGCGGCATTCCCTGGCCGGTCAACGAGGGGCACCCGGACGGCACCGTGCGGCTGTACACCGACTTCGTGTTTCCCACCCATGCGGACTACGCCGAAACCTATGGGCAGGACTTCGACACGGGCGCGAGCGTCACCCCGGAGGAGTACAAGGCCAACGATCCGCAGGGCCGGGCGATGATCAAGGCGACCGACTACCGTGAGCCGCACGAGGTGCCCGACGAGGACTATCCGCTGTGGCTCACGACCGGGCGGCAGGTCTACCACTTCCACACGAGGACGAAGACGGGCCGGTCGAAGGAGCTGCGGGAAGCGGCCCCCGACGCCTTTGTGCAGCTCTCCCCCGAGGACGCCGCGCGGTACGGCATCGAGCAGGACGACTGGATTCTGGTGGAGTCCCGGCGCGGCCTCGTGATCGAGCGCGCCTTGATCGGCAACATCGAGCCGGGGCTGGTCTTCATCCCCTGGCATTACGGCTCCTGGGACGACCCCAGCCGCCCGCGCGCCGCCAACGAACTGACCCTCACGGAGTGGGACCCGGTGAGCAAGCAGCCGCACTACAAGTACGCCGCCGTCAGGGTCAGCAAGTACGACGCTAAGGATGCGCTCCCGACCCCCGGACTGTTGGGTCGCGCGGTGGAGGCGGTGCGGCACCTGGTGTCGGGGGAGAAGGAGCGCGCCTCTTTCGCCTCCGAGTCCGGGGTCCCGCAGCCGAAGACCACGCAAAGGGTGGATGGTTGACATGCACGTCGGAAACTACCTGGGCCTGGTCCACGGGAGCGAGCAGCACCTGGTGGACGCCCTGAAGAAAGTCGCCGAACACCACGGGGACGAGCCGGACATCGAGGAGACGTGCCGGCTCCTCGCCTCGTGGTCCGAAAAGCACCTTGAACATCTGGGGCCCCTGGTACAGAAGTACGGGGAGAGCAAGAGCCCTGAACCCGCCAACATGGAAAAAGCGCTGTTCCACGGGCCGCGCCGTGGCAGCCTGGCGCTGCTGCGCGACCTGCACGATCTGTGGCTGCTGGCGAACGAGGTGCAGCTCTGCTGGACCGTGCTGGAACAAGCCGCTCAAGCGCTGCGCGACGATGAACTGGAGCGGGTCTGCATGGAGTGCGGCCGGGAAACCAAGCGCCAGATCGCCTTCTTTCTGACGCGCATCAAGCAGGCCGCGCCGCAAGCCCTGGTGGTCGCCTGACCATGCCAGACCCGAATTCAGGAGGGCGAAGACTCCTCGGCCGAGGGTCCATCCCGGATGAGGCAGCGCTGGTCGGGGAAGAAAGAACCCGCCCAGATCGAGGAACGTTCCGTCACCGTGATGGCCGGGGTGTTGCTGATCGCGCTCCTCGGGGGAGTGCTGCGGCGTCTTCTCCTCAGACGGCAGGTGGGAGGTCCACCTTGATCTATTTCATGTTCGCGACCGGCATCGAGAACTCGTACCCCACCATCCAGGGCGGCCGGGTCCGTATGGACGAGATGGACAAGTGCCGCCACTACGAGTTCTGGAAGAAGGACTTCGACCTCGTGCGCGAACTCGGCACCCCGTACCTGCGCTACGGCCCACCCATCCATAAAACCTGGCTCGGCCCCGACCGCTACGACTGGACCTTCGCGGACGAGACCTACGCCGAGTTGCGGCGGCGAGACCTCACCCCGATCACCGACCTGTGCCACTTCGGGGTGCCGGACTGGATCGGTAACTTCCAGAACCCCGACTTCCCCGGGCAATTCGCCCGCTACGCCCGCGCGTTCGCCCTGCGTTACCCCTGGGTGCAGCTCTACACCCCCGTGAACGAGATGTACATCTGCGCCCTGTTCTCGGCCAAGTACGGCTGGTGGAACGAGCAGATGACCACGGACACCGCCTTCGTGACGGCCCTGAAGCACATCGTGAGGGCGAACGTGCTCGCCATGCAGGCCATCCTGGAGGTGCGCGCCGACGCCATCTTCATCCAGAGCGAGTCCACGGAATACTTCCACGCCGAGAATCCGTCCGCCATCCGCCCCGCCGAGATCATGAACGAGGTCCGCTTCCTGTCGCTCGATCTCAACTACGGGCACCGGGTCGGCTCGGAGATGTACGAGTACCTCATGGATCACGGCATGACGCGCGAGGAGTACCACTTCTTCCTGAACGAGACCCGCAAACACCACTGCATCATGGGCAACGACTACTACGTGACGAACGAGCATCTGGTACATCCGGACGGAAGGACCGAGTGGGCGGGCGAGGTCTACGGCTACTCGGTGATCACCAACCAGTACTACGCCCGCTACGGCCTGCCGGTGATGCACACCGAGACCAACCTCGCGCAGGGACCGCAGGGGGACGAGGCGGTGCGCTGGCTGCGCAAGGAGTGGGCGAACGTGCTGCGGGTGCGCAACGACGGCCTGCCCATCGTGGGCTTCACCTGGTACTCGCTGACCGACCAGGTGGACTGGGACAGCGCCCTGCGCGAGAACAACGGCACCGTCAATCCCCTGGGCCTCTACGACCTGGACCGCAACATCCGCCCGGTGGGGCAGGCGTACCGAGACCTGATCGCCCAGTGGCGCGATGTGCTGCCCACCCAGAGCGTCGTCCTCGCCCTGCCGGTCTTTCCGCCCAGCCAGCAGCAGGAACCCGTGCTGCGTCGGGTGGAGAGCGGCGCCCGGGAGCGCGAACGCCGTTCCCGCGCGGCGTCGACCAAGCTGATCGACCCCAACCTCGAAGGAGACGGAAAATGAGCCGGTTCGAGAACAAGACCGTCATCGTCACCGGGGCCGCGAGCGGCATCGGCCTCGCCACCGCCACCCATTTCGCGCAGGAGGGCGCCCGCGTCGTCATCGCCGACCTGCACGGCGACCAGGCGCAGCAGGCGGCGGAGGGGCTGAAGGCGCAGGGTGCCCCCGATGTCCTCGGCGTCGCCTGCGACGTGTCGAAACCCGATCAGGTGCAGGGCTGCGTGGGCCAGGCGCTCGGCAGGTTCGGCTCCCTCGACGTGATCGTGAACAACGCGGGCCTGATGACCTTCAAGCCCCTGACCGACCTCACCGTGGACGACTGGAACCGGGTGCTGGCGGTGGACCTGCTCGGGGCGTTCCTCTTCATCCAGCAGGGCTTCTTGCACATGAAGCCGGGCGGGAGCATCGTCAACGTCTCCAGCATCCACGCCCGCGAGACCGAGCCGCTGGTGGCCCCCTACGCGGCGGCGAAGGCGGCCCTCTTGTCCCTGACCCGCTCGGCGGCCATCGAGGGCAGACCGCGCGGCCTGCGGGTGAACGCGGTGCTGCCGGGCGCGGTGGACACCCCCATGCTGTGGGACAACCCCAACGTGAAAAGCGGCGTGGAGAAGATCAACCCCGCCGACGTGGGCAAGGCCCAGGACCTCGCGGCGGCCATCGCCTTTCTCGCCTCGGAGGACGCTGCCTTCATCCAGGGCACCGGGCTCGTCGTGGACGGCGGACGGCTCGACCACCTCTGAGGGAGGACGGCGGGGCCGGAAGGGCCCGAGGACTCCCCTTTCCAGGCCCGTGCAAGACACGTTACGAGTCCCCGCAGGGGAAGGGAGACAGGATGGACCCGGCCAAGCTCGCGGTCGCCGACCCGGCAAGAACGCCTGACGTGGCGCCTTCCCCCGACCGCCCGCTGCACGGGGCGCCCTTCCCGCCGGGCCGCTGGCACCCCCGGCTGTACCTCGCCGAACTCGTCGGCACGGCGCTGCTGGTGGGGGTGGGGCTGTCCATCGTGATCGTGATGTTCGGGACGGCCAGCCCGGTCGCCGCGTGGCTGCCGGGGGTGGGTGAACGGCGGTTTCTGACCGGCGCCCTCTTCGGGTCGGTGGGGGCGCTGCTCGCGCTGTCCCCGGTGGGCAAGGTCAGCGGGGCGCACCTCAACCCGGCGGTGACGCTGGCCTTCTGGCTGGAGGGCCAGCTCGCCGGGCGGGACGCGGCGTGGTACGTGCTCGCGCAGCTCGCGGGGGGTGTGCTCGGCGCGCTGCCTCTGCGTCTCTGGGGCGCGCTGGGACGCAGTGTGGAGTACGGGGTGACGGTGCCCGGGCCGGCCGTGTCCCCCGTCATGGCCGTGCTCGCCGAGGCGGGCGTGACGTTCGGGCTCGTGGAGCTGATCTTCGTGCTCGCCAGCCACGCGCGGACCTGTCACCTCACCCCCCTGGCGCTGCCCGCGCTGTTCAGCGTCCTCGTGCTGGTCGAGGCGCCGCTCACCGGGACCAGCGCCAACCCGGCGCGGAGTTTCGGGCCCGCCGTCGTCGCAGGCGTATGGCAGGCACAGTGGGTGTACTTCGTCGGGCCGTGCCTGGGCGCAGCGGTCGCCGTGGGCGTCCTGCGGCTGGAGCTGACCGGCCCCCGCCGCGTCCTCGCCGCGCGGCTCGCCCACTTTCACCTCCCCTGAGGGCCCCCTGCCAGGGGCGGACGAAGGGAAGAGTTCTTTCCGCCGTGCCCTCCTGGCCGTGAGGGTGAGCGGCATCGTCACCGCCCCGGTGGTGCGCACCGGGGGGTCCCCCGTGCATCCGGCGGAACCCCACGGGGCCACCGAGGGGGGCGGGGCCAGCCCACCGGCTGTCAGACGCGGGCCGGAGATTCAGGTGGGCCGCCCGCCCTGACGGATCAGGGGTGGGCCTTGAAGAACAAGGCGATCTGACGCCCGATGTCCGCGTTCATGTACCCCCGCGACAGATGCGGTCCCTGCACCTGGATCACCCGGACGTCGGCGCCCGCGGCGCGGGCCAGATGAGCCAGCCGCACCCCGTTGGCGGCGCTCCTCACCGCCGTGTCCTGCGGGCTGACGACGGTCAGGAGCGGCGTCCGGCGACCCCGGAAGGTGGCGAAGTCGTTCACGGGGTCGTGCCCCGCCAGGCTGACCGCGCCGTACGCCCGCCGGATGCTGGCCGCGCGCCTGGCTGAGGTGCGCACCGCGTCGCTCAGGTTGACCCGGCCCGCGACGAGGGCGGTGGCCCGGACCTTCACGCCCAGCGTCTGCCGGTAAGCCGTGAGGGTGGCGGGCAGACCGCCCATCGAGATGCCGAGGGTGTAGACCCGGCCGTCGCCCTGGAAATGTGGCTGCGCCGCCCGGTACACCCGGCGGATGTACGTCAGCGCGCCGGGGCTGCCCCAGGTCTCCCGACCGCCGTCGTTGCTCAGCAGCAGCACGTACCCCTGCGCGTCGACGGCGTCCACCAGGGTGTCGAAGGGCGGGTGGGTGATGCCGTCCAGCGCCTGCCCGCCCCGGCCGTGCGAGACGATCACCAGCGGGCAGCTCGCCTTCCGGCAACGCCCCGGCACGACGAGTTGGGCCGCCCCCTGGGGGTCGGGGACGGCCCGGGTGGCCCGTCCGTCCGCTTCCACCGTCCACCCTTTGGCTACGGTCAGGCTAAGCCGTGCCGGTCCGGGGCCGCTATCGGCCCGGGGAGACATGCAGGCTGTCAGGAGCGCGGCGAGCGTCAACAGGGTCAGGGAAAGGACCCGCCTCAAGGCCGCTCCTCGCGGCTTCAGGGACAAGGCGTTCGCGTGGGTGGGGCGCCGCATGGGGCTGACCGTACCCCACATGGGTCGAGTCGGGGGAGACCACGGACAGGACGGCCGCCCCGAGCGACGCAGCAACCCCACCCCCCTGACCGGAGCATCAGGTGCACCGCCGCCAGGGGTGAAGGTCACGACCAGCGACCTCGCTAGCGGCGAGAAGCCAACGAGGCCAGCCCGGGCCAGCTTCCGGCCGCCTGCACGGCGGCATTGACATCGAGGACGCCCGCGCCGCAGGAGTGCGCGTTCACCCGGTCGCACTGCCCTCCCGCGAACGGCTGGGCGGTCTGCTCCAGCAGGCGGGTCACGTCGGCCGGGCTGAGGGTGGGCCGCTCGGCGAGCAGCAGGCTGGCCGCGCCGGCGACCAGGGGCGCGGCGAAGCTGGTCCCGGTGAGTTCGGTCTCGCCGCCCCCCGGGCGCAGCACGTCGACCCGCTCCTGCGACGTGCCGCCCGGCGCTGCCAGGGCCACCGCCTTGCCCCAGTTGGAGTAGGGGGCGCGCCGTCCCCGGTCGTCGGTCGCGGCCACCGTGAGGACGCCCCGGCACCCCGCCGGGGTGTTGCGGGACGCCGGGACGCCGCGGTTGCCGGCGGAGGTTACGACGACGGTGCCGCGCGCCAGGACCTCGTCCACGGCGCGCTGCATGGCGGGCACACACCCGGCGTGCGGGCCCCGGTTCAGGGAGAACGACGCGTTGATGACGCGGGCGGGGAACGGGTTGCGGGGCACGCCCGGCACGTCCAGCCCAGCCGCCCAGCGCAGGCCGTCCACGGCGTCCCGCAGGGACACGGAGTTCACGCGCCCGATGACCCGCACGTGGACCAGCCGGGCCTGCGGGTTGACGCTGTGGACGACGCCGGCGACCGCGGTGCCGTGGTACCCCACCCCGCCCCTGGACGCGAGGGGGGTCGGGTCCCGGCCCGTGCCGTCCCCGGCGTTGTGAGGGTTGGTCACGAAGTCGTAGCCGTACCGCTGAACCCCGTCCAGCAGGGGCTGCTCCGACATCCCGGTGTCGAGGATGGCCACCGTCACGGGGTGAGCCGCCGCGAACGTCACCCCCGAGGCCGGGGGGAGGTGGACGTTGTTCAAGTTCCACGGCACCTCCGCCTGGTTGATCCCCCAGAGTCCCAGGGCAGCCGACACGGTGACGGTCAACCCGGCCCACCAGACACCCTTGCTCTTCATGCCTTCAGCCTCGCCCGAAAAGGTTGAGAACCGGTATAGCGTGCCGAACGGCGTGGAGTCCGACGGGCGCTGCGGCCCCCACCGGGAAGAACCGGGGTGCCGCGCCGAACCGATTTGATGAGGGTTCCGGAGGCGGCCCGGCAGAACATCTCGGCTGGGCCCGCTCCCGGGCGCTGCGAAGGTCCTTGCCCTGTGGAGAGGAGGTGCCGCCGCGGTCAGGCGCCCCAGCGGGTGCGGAACTCATCCCCATTCGCCCTACGCTCTCCCTCTCGTACGCCCGACCCTCCGCGCCTCCGCCCGGCCACCCTCACCGACCAGGACACCTTGGGCCGCGTGGCGTACCTGACCGGGGTGTTCGGCGGGAGCGCCGAACGCTCCTTCCCGGACCCGGCCCTCTTCGCCGACCTGTGGGTGCGGCCCTCCCTGGAAGGGGCGGGGTCTACCGGTCTCGTCGCGGAGGTCGGCGGCCAGGTGGTCGGCTACGTGCTGGGCGCAGCCGAGCAGAGCGTCTATAGCGGTCGCGCCAGCAGTGGCGCGAAGACCAACGCTAAGCCTGGGTCCAGCGTCCGCCCGCGCCCAGGCGACGGGCGGTGAGCAGGACTCCGGCCGCGGCCAGGGCGAACCCTGCCAGCAGCAGCAGGGACACGTGGGCGCTTCCGGTCCAGGTGAACAACATCCCCATCCCCAGCGGCGTGAATGCCTGCGCCAGGTTCACCGACCGCACCATCTGCCCGTTCGCCGCCCCAAAGGTCAGGGCCCCATACCGCCGCGCCAGCAACTCAGCCCGGGCCAGGGTCAGGGCCCCACTCGCCAGGCCGAACACCACGATGCCCACCACCATGAGCATCAGAGACGCCGGGAAATGCAGCAGCAGCGCCCCCATCGCCAGCCCGACGAAGAGCACCAGGGTCAGGGGCAGGGCGCCCAGCCGGGAGAGCAGCGGGACGAACAGCACCCGGCCTGGCAGGGCGGCCAGGCCCAGCAGGCCGGTGAGGGCCGCCGCGAGCCCGGGAGCGTACCCGGCAGCGAGCAGGAGCGGCGCGAGCTGCAAGCCCACCCCCACGGTCACGATGCGCGCGAGCGTGAAGGCCAACGTCAGCCGTGCGAAGGCGGGGTCCGGGCCAAAGGCCGGGCCAGGTGTCCCCGGTCTACCCCCTCCCACTGGGGGAAGGACCCGCCAGGCCAGCAGGCCCACGGCGGCCAGCAGCGCCGCGAGGGCAAGCAGCGCCGCACGCAGCGCCCCCACCGACAGCAGGGCGGTGGTGAGCGGCACGAAGATCGTGCTCGCCAGCCCCGCGACGAGCGTGATCGTCAGGGTGGCCCGGGTGCGCGCCGCACCGCTCACCTGTTGCCCCAGGACGGTGAAGGCCGCCTCGTAGAAGGTCAGGGCCATCGCCACGCCTGCGAGCAGCCAGCCCAGCACGAAGGCCGGGTAGCTGGAGGTGCAGGCCAGCAGCATGAACGCCAGTCCGCCCAGCACCGCTCCGCCGCCCACCAGCACCCGGCCACCGCGAGCGTCGAGGGCGCGGCCCACCGCCGGGGCGATCAAAGCGGTCACCAGCAGGGCCAGGGTGAAGGCCAGGCCTGTCTGAGTGCGCGTCCACCCCCGCTCGTGCTCGGCGGCGACCGCGAGGAGGGGCTGTGCGTAGTACAGGGCGCCGTAGCTAACCGTCGTGAGGACGGCCAGCGTCCACACCAGGGAACGCTGGCCGCGCGTGGACTCGGGCATCAGCCCAGGGAGATCAGGTCGGTCGTGGCCGGACCGCAGCACCCGCTCCCACTCGTAGGCGCGCAGCACGTCGCAGTCTCAGTCTCCACCGGCCCCGTTGTGACGGCAGGCTGCCCGCAGGCGTCAGAAGCCTTGCACTGCACGCCCGGCGTCCGCAGGTGAACGATCACCCGCTCCCCCTGGGGATCAACGTGCGTCACGTGGTACTGCATGGCAGGGGTCGCGCTGTTCCCGTACTCGAAGCGGACCTCGGCTTCACCGCGAACAGGCACGCTCTTTGCCACCTGGTCGTAGATGCCCAGGAACTTGCGGGTGGTCATGAACCCCTCTCCCGCCTCCCGCGCGCTGCCGTCCTTGAGCTGGATCACCGTCTCGCGCCAGGCGTCCGCCCGGCCGCCGCAATCCATCGCTTCAATCGTGACGGCCTTGACCTCGGTGACGTGATAGCCGGGACTGACCAACAGCTCGCCGTGGAGGTGGAATTCGAGGGGGAGCTGGGGCTGGGCGCGCAGGGCATCGAACAGCGCGGAGGTGGAGGTCTGGTCCGCGAGTCCGGGGATGGTCTGGGTCATGGCGTTCTCCTTGAGGGGCAGGCGCATCAGGGTGGCGGACCCCGGGCAGGCGTCTTGAAACTCGTGTGAGGCGAGCAGGGCGGCGGGGGCGACCGAGCGGGGCACCGTGACGAAGCCGAAGCGTGGGAAGTAGCCCTCGGCGGTGGTGGTGAGCAGGTAGACCGCCTCCACTTCCAGACGGCGGGCCTCGTCGAGCACTTCACCGACGAGCCGGGCGGCCACGCCCTGCCCACGTGCCCACGGCGCGACGGCCACCGAGCGCAGCAGGGCCACCTGGCCGTGCTGTTCCAGCCCAACGACCCCAAGCAGGGAGCCGCCCTTCTTGGCCACCCGCACTCCCTCCAGGTGCTCAGTGACACCAGCCACCGGCAGGCTCAGGGCCGTGAGCAGGGCCTCGATCCTGGGGAGATCGGTGGGCGTTGCTCCTCGGGTCAGCATCCGCAGCCCCCCTCCCCGTCGAGTTCGACCTGAAGCGCGGCGCTCAGGCGCGTCAGGAGTCGGAGGGTGGCGGCCCGGTCCTCTTCGGGCAGGCGGGCCAGCACCCGGGCGGATTGCTGGTTGAGTTGAGCGTCGAGGTCCTGCGCGGCCTGGTGTCCGGCGTCGGTGAGGCGCAGCAGCAGGGCGCGGCGGTCCCCCGGGTGTGGCGTCTTGACCAGCAAGCCCTGTTCCACCAAGTCGTCGGTACTGCGGCTGAGCCACGCCTTGTCGAGGTTCAGCGTGCCGGTCAGGGCGCGGAGCGTCTGGTCGCCCTCACG